>NZ_CP119677.1:4711666-5015000 GCF_029318685.1 Ruminiclostridium papyrosolvens DSM 2782 | reverse complement strand
TTAGGTCGAAGATAAATGACAGAAAAGCTTGAGCGAAGCTCGCTTGACTGGTAATCATTATCTTAGAGTTTCTTTACAATCACTGTTTAGTTTTCAAAGCCCATGCAAATGGACTTTGAAAAAGTTGTACCTTGAGAACTGAATAATGTTATTCAAAGAATGCGTTTCAAACGAAAGTTTGAAATACGTTTTAAGAAGATGAGAAGACAAGAGATATATATTAATTATGTATTTTCTAGAAAAGTAATAAGGGTAACATGTGAAGAAGGAGAAATCCTTTGAAACACGTAAAGCAGTTTACGTTGGAAACATGCAACTCTTAGGAAATTAACTCATTGATAGGTTAAGACAATCACTTTAAGAGAATCTGAAAGAATCGAAGATAATTCGAAGAGGTCAAGCTACTAAGAGCATAGGGTGAATGCCTAGGCACCAGAAGGCGATGAAGGACGTGACAAGCTGCGAAAAGCTACGGAGAGGCGCAAATAGCCATTGACCCGTGGATATCCGAATGGGGAAACCCGGCCGAGTTAAACACTCGGTCATCGTAACATGAATACATAGTGTTACGAAGGCAGACGTTGGGAACTGAAACATCTAAGTACCAACAGGAGTAGAAATCAAAAGAGATTCCGTAAGTAGTGGCGAGCGAAAGCGGAAGAGCCCAAACCAAAAGATAGCAATATCTTTCGGGGTTGTGGACTAGCATAATGATCCTTAAGACATAGCAGAATGAGCAGCTGGAAAGCTGAGACCATAGAGGGTAAAAGTCCCGTAAGCGAAATGTTAAGAGGCAGGCTAGAATCCAGAGTACCACGAGGCACGTGAAACCTCGTGGGAAGCAGGGTGGACCACCATCCAAGGCTAAATACTAACTGGTGACCGATAGTGAAGCAGTACCGTGAGGGAAAGGTGAAAAGAACCCCGGGAGGGGAGTGAAAGAGAACCTGAAACCCTATGTTTACAAGCAGTTGAAGAGCGTTAAGGCTCGACAGCGTACTTTTTGTAGAACGGTCCGGCGAGTTATTGTATGCAGCAAGGTTAAGTACTAAAGGTACGGAGCCGAAGGGAAACCGAGTGTTAAGAGCGCGTTAAGTTGCATGCTATAGACCCGAAACCGGGTGACCTACCCATGGACAGGTTGAAGCGGGAGTAAAATCTCGTGGAGGACCGAACCACATGACCGTTGAAAAGGTCTGGGATGAGCTGTGGGTGGCGGAGAAATTCCAATCGAACTCGGAGATAGCTGGTTCTCCCCGAAATAGCTTTAGGGCTAGCCTCAAGGGAAAATCATACGGAGGTAGAGCACTGAATGGGCTAGGGGCCTTACCGGGTTACCGAACCCTATCAAACTCCGAATGCCGTAATGATGTTACTTGGGAGTCAGACTATGAGAGATAAGTCCCATGGTCAAAAGGGAAACAGCCCAGACCATCAGCTAAGGTCCCAAAATCACAGTTAAGTGGAAAAGGATGTGGGCTTGCTAAGACAACTAGGATGTTGGCTTAGAAGCAGCCACTCATTCAAAGAGTGCGTAATAGCTCACTAGTCGAGTGAGCCTGCGCCGAAAATTACCGGGGCTAAACTGTGTACCGAAGCTATGGATCAGCGTGCATCCAATAGTATCGCCTAGCAAGTAAGATAGAGCTAGGTAATTTCACCAAATGTATCATATGAAAAATGATTCAAAACATTTGGTCAAATTATCTCACAGCTAAACTGTGTACCTCGAAAGAGGAGAACAGGTAAGAAAAAGAAGAAGCTAGGAGATAGTATTGGATGCACGAGGGTGGTAGGGGAGCTTACTGTTGTAGGTTGAAGCAAGATCGAAAGGACTTGTGGACGAAGCAGTAGTGAGAATGCCGGAATAAGTAGCGAGAGTAAAGTGAGAATCTTTACCGTCGAAAACCTAAGGTTTCCTGGGGAAGGTTCGTCCGCCCAGGGTAAGTCTGGACCTAAGCTGAGGCCGAAAGGCGTAAGTGATGGACAACAGGTTGAAATTCCTGTACTACCGTTAATCGTTATGAGAGAGGTGGGGACGCAGGAGGATAAGTCAAGCGATCAGCTGGAAAAGATCGTGCAAGCGAGGTAGATAGTCCGGTAGGCAAATCCGCCGGATGTTTCGAAGACGTGATGCGGAGGGAAAACAAGTACCGAAGTGACAGATTCCACACTGACGAGAAAAACCACTATCCAGATTAAAGGTACCAGTACCGCAAACCGACACAGGTAGGTGAGGAGAGAATCCTAAGACGAGCGGGAGAAGCGTTGTTAAGGAACTCGGCAAATTGACCCCGTAAGTTAGCGAAAAGGGGTGCCTCAAGCAATTGAGGCCGCAGAGAATAGGCCCAAGCAACTGTTTATCAAAAACACAGGTCTCTGCTAAATCGAAAGATGAAGTATAGGGGCTGACGCCTGCCCGGTGCTGGAAGGTTACGGGAATTGCTTAGGGGAAACCCGAAGGCATGAACTTAAGCCCCAGTAAACGGCGGCCGTAACTATAACGGTCCTAAGGTAGCGAAATTCCTTGTCAGGTAAGTTCTGACCCGCACGAATGGCGTAATGACTTGGGCACTGTCTCAACAACGTACCCGGCGAAATTGTAGTACTTGTGAAGATGCAAGTTACCCGCGACTAGACGGAAAGACCCCATGGAGCTTCACTGTAGCTTGATATTGGGTTTCGGTATTTTTTGTACAGGATAGGTGGGAGACTGAGAATTGGTGGCGCCAGCCATCAAGGAGTCGACGTTGGGATACCACTCTAAAAGTACTGGAACTCTAACCTGAGACCATAAGCTGGTCTAGGGACACTGTCAGGTGGGCAGTTTGACTGGGGCGGTCGCCTCCCAAAGAGTAACGGAGGCGTCCAAAGGTTACCTCAGCGCGGTTGGAAATCGCGCAACGAGTGCAAAGGCATAAGGTAGCCTGACTGTGAGAGAAACACCTCGAGCAGGTACGAAAGTAGGGCTTAGTGATCCGGTGGTATGAAAGTGGAATTGCCATCGCTCAACGGATAAAAGCTACCCTGGGGATAACAGGCTTATCTCCCCCAAGAGTCCACATCGACGGGGAGGTTTGGCACCTCGATGTCGGCTCATCGCATCCTGGAGCTGTAGCAGGTTCCAAGGGTTTGGCTGTTCGCCAATTAAAGCGGTACGCGAGCTGGGTTCAGAACGTCGTGAGACAGTTCGGTCCCTATCTGTCGCGGGCGCAGGATATTTGAGAGGATCTGTCCTTAGTACGAGAGGACCGGGATGGACGAACCTCTAGTGCACCAGTTGTCATACCAATGGCACAGCTGGGTAGCCAAGTTCGGCAGGGATAAACGCTGAAGGCATCTAAGCGTGAAACCCACCTCAAGATGAGATATCCCACTAGCAATAGGTAAGACCCCATGTAGACTACATGGTTGATAGGTCAGGAGTGTAAGCATAGTAATGTGTTAAGCTGACTGATACTAATAGGTCGAGGGTTTGACCCAAAGAAAACAGGTATTCAAAAGTAGAAGGTCTTAACCAGACAATGAGAGCTTCACATCTTCTTAGAAGAATAACATTAATCAGTTCTGAAGGTACAAAGTACCTAATAATTTTCTGGTGGAAATGACGAGATGGATACACCCGTTCCCATACCGAACACGGCAGTTAAGCATCTCAGTGCCGATAATACTTGGCTGGAAACGGCCCGGGAAAGTAGGTCTCCGCCGGATTTATATGAAAACCTCAAGCTCATAGCTTGAGGTTTTGTTATTATATAACGAAATATTAAAAAGTAAATATAATAGAGCAGTTGACTATTATAGTAAGAAAGTATTTATATATAGGCTTACTTATTACCGGTATTTTCTTTTATTTTTTCAAAGGTTTCCTGACTTATTACGTGTTCTATTCTACATGCGTCCTGCGTTGCTGTTTCAGGGGAAACACCGATTGATATTAAATAGCGGGACAGTATTTCATGTCGTTCATACATTGCTTTAGCAATCTCATAACCGCTATCTGTGAGGGATATATATCCCGTACTATCATCAACTGTAATATATTGCGCATTTTTTAGAATAGTCATTGCACGGCTTATGCTAGGTTTTGTATAACCTAATTCCGTAGCAATATCTATTGAGCGGACATTTCCATTCTTATTTTTAAGAATTAATATGGTTTCCAGGTAATTTTCACCTGACTCTTGTAGCTTTGTCATTTAACAGCCTCCATATTCTTCATTTGAAATCAATTTAACTCTAATTCTATAATTATAGCATATGAACACCCTTTATCAAGGTATGAGTACAGGCTTTATTTTCAAATTAATAGAATTAATATATAAGATTTGTTGACAATTGAAGTTAGCGATGGTAAACTCAAGTATGAGGTTAGCAAGTGCTAACTAATTTTATAAATGGTTGGTTAGTTTGCACTAACTAAAGGGAGTGATTTATATGCCATTAACGATGGTTTCTTTAGGCGAAATGAATTCAATAAAGGCAATGGGAAAGATGAAGCCAGAAAATTCTTAGAAAGCTTGGGTTTTGTAGATAGGATTATTCTATAAATGTTAAATAGAAATTAGCTTAAATTAACTATAGCTTATGAGCAAGGTTCAGACAAAGCGTAAACGTGTTACTCGTTGATTGGAGGGGTTTTATATGATACAATTTTTAAAAGATAATATTGCAACGATTTTAATATCTGCTGTGATTTTTGTATTAGTGGCCTGGATTATAATTCACAAAATCATACAGAGAAAAAATGGCGAATCAAGCTGCGGATGCGGATGTTCAGGTTGTCCTGAAGCCAACAAATGCCACAAGTAGTTTTTACTTATTTCTTAAATAAAAGCATTATTATGGGAAAAATCTTTTCATTATTATATGAAGGGATTTTTTCTTTTAGTATAAAAGCATTTACAAAGCAAATTATAAGTATTAAAATAAATGCAGTATTTTAAACTTCAGGGCATTCAAGTAGATTGCGTATTGTGGAATTTTTAACAGATAACGAGGGTAAAATAATGGATAAAAATTTGTTGATTAGTAATATTAACAAAATGAAGAAAGAGCATAATGCAGTTATTGTTGCTCATAGCTATCAGGTTGATGAGGTACAGGAAATTGCTGACGTTACGGGAGATTCTTTTGCTTTAAGCCAGTTTTGTGCTTCCAGCCAGGCTGATACCATAGTTTTCTGCGGAGTTCATTTTATGGCGGAAAGTGCTAAAATCCTATCGCCTGAAAAGACGGTTCTGTTGCCTGAAATAAATGCAGGTTGTCCCATGGCAGATATGGTTACGGCTGATGCTTTGAAAGAAGCAAAAAAGAAGTATCCTGATGCAGCTGTTGTATGTTATATAAATTCAAGTGCAGAAGTTAAGGCAGAATGTGATATTTGTTGTACTTCATCTAATGCAGTGAATGTTATCAGAGCAATTGACAAAAAGGATATTATTTTTGCTCCTGACAAGAATCTTGGCAGTTATGTTGCAAAAATGGTGCCTGAGAAGAATATTATTTTTTGGGAAGGTTACTGTATCACACACCATAAAATTAAGGCAGATGCGGTTTTAGAGTCAAAGAGACTCCATCCTGATGCTATCTTACTAGTACACCCGGAATGTCAACCGGAAATACAGGAACTTGCAGATTTCGTGGGAAGCACAAAGCAGATTATTGATTACGCGAGAAATTCGGAACATGATAAATTTATTATTGGAACCGAGATGGGTGTTCTTTATCAGCTGAAAAAGGAAAACCCTAATAAGACTTTTTATATGATGTCCACTGGGCTGATTTGTCCGAATATGAAGAAGACATCATTACAGAGTGTTCATGATGCTTTGGCAAAAAGGCAATATGAAATAACTCTGGACAGAGATATTATTGAGCGCGCATCCGGTAGTTTAAATAGAATGCTGGCAGTAGGAAAATAGGTATTGTAACAATTATGTACTTTACCCCATAGCATGGAACAGAACTGATATAAGTAGCGCTTATCAACAGCTCCTTTACACGAGTGGGGATATGGAGGGTAAATGAATGGAAGAGGATAGTAATAAGGTTGACGTTGAGGTCATACGCAAGGATGTCTTAATTATTGGTAGTGGAATAGCCGGAGTATATACTGCATTGGAGATACCCGACAGTTTCCAGATTGGGATAATTACAAAGGAGACACTGGACATTAGTAATTCAGTTCTTGCGCAGGGTGGAATAGCAGTATCTCTCGATGAGAAGAATGATTCGCCTCAGTTACATTTCAAAGATACTCTTTTTGCCGGTGCAGGATTAAACGATGAGACAAGCGTATGGGTTTTGGTAGAAGAGGCTGCTGAAAATATTAGAACACTATGCAGTCTGGGTGTGAACTTTGATAAAAGCGGTCAACAGCTATCCCTTACAAGAGAAGGTGCCCACAGCGTAAACAGGATTATCCACTCAGGTGATACAACAGGCAAGGAAGTCTGTGATAAGCTTATTGAGGTTGCCAGAAAGAAGAAGAACATATCTATTTTTGAAAGCCATTTTGCTGTTGACCTTATTATTCAAAATGGAAATTGCAGCGGAGTTATAGTTTATGATGAAAAACCGGATAAAATAAAAATTTTCCTTTCAAATTCTGTTGTTATTGCAACGGGAGGTTTTGGACAAATTTATTCACATACTACAAATCCGGAGGTTGCAACCGGAGACGGAGTAGGAATGTGTCTTAGAGCAGGTGCGCAGGCAATGGATATGGAATTCGTACAATTCCATCCTACAGTACTGTACCACCCAAAAGACAAAAGCTTTTTAATTTCTGAGGCAGTCAGGGGAGAAGGTGCACGCCTTAAAAATTGCAAGGGTGAAGCTTTTATGAAAAAATACCATGAATTAGGCGAGCTTGCACCTAGAGATGTTGTTTCAAGAGCTATTTTTAAGGAAATGTCTCTTACTGACTCTAAAAACGTTTTTCTGGATATTACTTTTAAAAGCAGAGAATATCTCGAAAATAGATTTCCAAATATTTTTAAGACATGCCTTGATTACGGGATAGATATATCCAAGGACTTTATTCCGGTTGCTCCGGCAGAGCACTACTGTATGGGGGGAATCAGAACAGATGTTGATGGTCAGACCAATATCCCCGGCTTATATGCATGTGGTGAAGTAGCTTGTACCGGGATTCACGGAGCAAACAGGCTGGCAAGTAATTCCTTGCTGGAAGGACTGGTTTTCGGAAGGAAAATTGCCAGAAAAATCGGGACAGATGGTAAACATACTAATAACTTATCTGTGGATTCAAAGATAAGTTTTGTTTCCAATAAAGCTAGCGATGCAGCTCTCAAAGCTATGAAGGAAGAGATACAGGCTGCCATGACTAAGTATGTTGGTATAATCAGAAATCATCAAAGTCTTGAAAAGGCCGCTGAAATTATTAATGCTGTATATAAAAAATACACAGATTTATCAGGCTTCAGTCTTGTGAAGCTGGAAGTGCTGAATATGCTGACAGTAGCAGGTCTAGTTATAGAATCTGCCCTTGAGAGAAAAGAGAGCAGAGGAGCGCATTATAGAACGGATTTTGACAAGACGGATGATGTTAATTGGAGAAAAAACATTGTTAAAGAATTGGAGAAGGGCAAGATGTCTTCACCATTTTAATAGGAGGAAAAATGAAACTCAGTAAACTTTATATCCATGAAATAGTTATGAATGCACTAAAGGAAGATATGCCTCTGGGTGATATTACTACAGATAATATTATTTCAGAAGGCGATTCATCCAAGGCTGAATTTCTGGCTAAGCAAGACGCTGTTATAGTCGGACTTGATGTTGCAAAGTATGTTTTTGAAGTACTGGATGGCGACGTGTGTTTCAAAGCCTTTGTAAAGGATGGGGACAAGGTATCAAAAGGGGATATTATTGCAGAAGTAAGCGGTCCTACCAGAGCCTTGCTAAAAGGTGAAAGGACTGCATTAAACTTTATGCAAAGGCTGTCTGCAGTTGCTACAATGACTAACAGATATGTTAGCAAAGTACAGGGTTTGCCTGTAAAGGTAACTGATACAAGAAAGACTACTCCCGGTATGAGACTTTTGGAAAAGTATGCAGTTAATGCAGGCGGAGGAGCCAATCACAGATTTTCACTTTCTGACGGCGTTCTAATCAAGGATAACCATATTGCTGCTGCCGGAGGCATAAGAAATGCAGTTGAACGCGTAAGAAGCAGTATTCCTCATACTGTAAAGATTGAGGTAGAGGTAGAGTCCATGGAAGAGGTTCGTGAGGCCTTGGAGTGCAAAGCTGATATAATTATGCTTGATAATATGTCAAATGAACAGATGACAGAGGCAGTTAAGTTTATAGATAAGAGGGCGCTTGTAGAGGCTTCGGGAAATATAAGTGAAGAAACAATATACAATGTTGCTTTAACAGGAGTTGATATTATATCTATAGGTAAACTTACTCACTCTGCTAATTCTGTTGATATAAGTATGAATATTGAGTAATAAAAATAAAATTAAGTATGGAATGTGGATAAAATTATATTTATCCACATTTTTTTTAAGTTATTCACATATTGTTTTTTTAAAAAGGCTGTGTCCTTAGAAAGAGTGGGCTTTAAGGTAGTAGTGATTTCTACAGATAATCCACAGTTTAAGGTGGAAATGTGGATTAAAAATAATTAAGTGTTGATTGTATACACGATGGACTTTGCCCATACAAAATATTGTTGTAATATTTAGTTACTGAGTGCATATATTGTGGTGGTATGAAATTTATGTTGAATTTTAGTCTGTGTAAAATGTGGATTACATTTCCTTAATATTTTTCTTAAAAATTGACACAATATGTGTGTACGCTAAAAAATCTATTTCAGGCAGTGAACAGCGTAATTGCTTTCACCTGAAATGCTATTACGCAGTGGGGACTGCCTGTTTAAGGAGGCACTAACCATGAGTAGACGTAAAAGTGTTATGTCAGAAGCCCTTAAAGAGGAAATTGCCAGAGAACTTGGAGTCTACAATACAGTTGCTAACGAAGGATGGGGAGCAGTATCTTCAAGAGATTGCGGAAACATTGTTAAGAAGGCAATTGAGATGGCTGAAAGAAGTGTCAACCATTAGGATGGCTTAGCGTAGTTTGGGGGCCTGCAGCAAGACGAAAGTCTTGCTGACGCCCCATTTTAATATCCGGAAAATTCTCTTGTGCTATAAATTATTAATATCATTCCTATTAAGATTGCTTTTGTGTTAATTTTCATTTATTATAAATTAATAGGGAATTTTTTAAAGTTTACTGCATAAATGGGAGGATAGACCTGTGAAAAACGCATTATTTGTATATAACCCTGTTTCCGGGGGACATAGGATTCCTAGTGAACTGGATTTTATTTTGGCCTCATTTCAGGAAAAGGGTATTCTTGCTCAGCCGTATAGATTGACGGATAATAACAGCGATTATCTCATTAATGCATTACAGTCAGGGACATATGACTTTGTTGCTGCGTCCGGTGGGGATGGAACAATTAATTTTGTAGCTAATTTATTATTGAACAATGATATTAAAATGCCTTTAGGAGTGATACCTTCAGGAACATGTAACGACTTTGCAAAATGTCTTGGAATAAACTCTCTTAAAGAAAGCGTAGATGTAATTCTTCAGGGTAATACAATTATGTGTGATGTTGGCTATATAAACAATTCACAGTATTTTCTGAGTACATTTGCAGGGGGAAATTTTGTAGACGTTTCTTTTAATACAAACAGCGAGCTTAAAAAGAATTTTGGCCCTTTTGCTTATTACCTGAAGGGTATTTCCGAATTGACTAATATTAAGAGCTTTGATTTGAAAATTGCTGCGGATGATCATATTATTGAAGGTAAATTTCTTTTATTTTTGATTGTTAACGGAAAACAAGCGGCGGGTTTCCCAAATCTTTTAAATCAGGCGGATTATACGGATGGATTTATGGATATCATCCTTGTTAAAAAATGTTCAAATATAAACCTTGCAAGTATATTTTTTAAGGTATTGAGCAAGGAATCTGTCAATGACAAGAATGTAATCATTCTAAAGGCCAGAAAGTGCGAATTAAGCAGTAAAATGCCACTGGCACTTACAGTTGACGGTGAAAGATCAGAGCTGTTTCCCGCCAATATTGAATTCAAACAGATGGTTCTTGAAGTTTTTGTACCTTTTGGAGAAAATAAATAAAGATTTCTTAATAAATATTAAGACCTGTCGGGTTAGCGGTATAAAGTTAACCCAACAGGTTTTTTTAGAGTGTTACCATACTAATTAATACATTTGATGTTTTTCATCCTTTTGAGCAACCAGCAATTGATTTCGTCCGTTAATAAAGGTTTTTCTAACATAATAGCCTTCATTTACAAGTAATTCATACAGTTTGTCGACCTGATGGAAATAGTTATAGCCTACGTCAAGAATTACTGTTTCCCCGGGTTTTAGTTTATCTTGGACCACTGACAAAGTATTGTCTTCATTTAAATTCTCGGCGTTTATTACATTGTTTTGTAACTCCATAGATGCAGCTCCTTCTCTAGGTATTTATTTGATTAGTATTTACATGGAAATAAATAAATATAATAATCAGATTTTTCAAAATAATTGTATAAATTTTATTAATTATGGCGATTATAATATTGACCTCACAAAATACATTTTGACCCCCTTTACATGGTTAGTCGACGAAGACTAACCTATTTTTTTTTCTTGATAAATCCGAAATATTGGTAAATAATATTTATGTACTAATTTATATATCCGGAGGTATTTATGACTAAGTTGGCTGGCTTAATTGACCACACAGCATTAAAACCCGAGACTTGTAAGGAGCAGATTAAAAAACTATGCAAAGAGGCTATAGAGTACAAATTTGCTTCTGTTTGTGTTAATCCTTGTTATGTGACACTGTGCAGTGAAATTTTAAAGGAAACCGATATAAAGGTTTGTACGGTCATAGGTTTCCCTCTGGGAGCCACATCAACAGTCTCCAAGGTTGCAGAAACTGTTGAGGCTGTAGAAAACGGTGCCGGAGAAATTGATATGGTAATAAATATAGGAGCTGTTAAGTCAGGGGATTTTCATTATGTAGAAAAAGATATTGAAGCAGTAGTAGAGGCGGCGGATGGAAAAGCAATTGTGAAGGTAATACTTGAAACATGCCTTCTTAATGATGAGGAAAAAGTTACTTGCTGTAAACTGTGTAAGGCAGCCGGAGCTGATTTTGTTAAGACTTCTACAGGATTCAGTACAGGAGGGGCTACAGTCCATGATGTAAGACTTATGAGAGAAACAGTGGGCCCTGATATGGGTGTAAAAGCAGCAGGGGGTATAAGGGATTATATGACCGCAAAGGCAATGGTTGATGCAGGAGCAACCAGAATAGGGGCCAGTGCATCTATTGCAATTGTCAATGAGGAACAAGTGTAAATATATTCTATGGAGCAACTAATAGGCCCTGCAAAGTAATGTCACTTTACAGGGCCATTATAATTATTTTACATGAGACATCCATAATCCATGCAGATTACAGTATGCATATACTTCGGCGTTGCTCTTGTCGGCAAAAACTGCCTTTGGCTCATCACCCGGGGAAAGAATGATTCTTTCTGTACCTTCCTCGCCTGCAACTTCAACCCACTCAATGTAATGAGCATCAATCATGGGGTGGTCTACGGAGCCAATTTGTACTACAATCTTACCGTCTTTTCTTTCAGCTACAGGAACATGTTTTTCCAACGCAGCGTCGGTAGTATTGGGCTCAAGCCTTTCCATCTGTTCTCCGCAACAGACTAGCTTTCCTCCACCATTTTTAATAACACTGACAATATTACCACACTGCTTGCAACGATAGTAAACAACTTCCGTCTTCATATAAAACCTCCTTCAATATATTGATATTAGTATATTAACCAAATTAAAGTTAATGTATTTATACCCATTATAAGACTGTATTAACAAAATGTTTATGGTTTTTTTAAAGGATTGATGGTATCCTTTTGTTGTAATTTACTAGAGACATGCAGTAGGAGGATAAATTGAAATATAAAAATACTAAAAAGGGAATTTTTATTGAAAGACCAAATAGATTCATTGCTCATGTGGACATTGATGGTGTCACCGAAATCTGCCATGTAAAGAATACCGGAAGATGTAAAGAGCTTTTATTACCCGGCTCAGTTGTGTATGTTGAGAAATCTGATAATCCTAACCGTAAGACAGGGTTTGACCTTATTAGTGTTATTAAAGGAAAAAGGCATATTAATATGGATAGTCAGGTTCCCAATAAAGTAGTTCGGGACTGGCTGGAAAAGGGTAATTTATTTAAGGATGTTACACTGATAAAACCTGAGGTAAAATATAAAAATTCGAGGTTTGATTTTTATGTTGAAACTAAGAAGGATAAGATTTTTATTGAGGTAAAGGGAGTGACTCTTGAAGAAAATAATATAGTGCTTTTTCCCGATGCTCCAACAGAAAGAGGCGTAAAGCATATAAATGAGCTTATTGAGTGTTTAAGGGAAGGTTATAAGGCGTATGTGATTTTTGTAATACAGATGAAGGATGTGGAATATTTTACACCCAACAGCGTTACACATAAAGAATTTGCAGAAGTTTTAAAAGCTGCTCATAATAAAGGTGTAGAGATATTGGCTCTTGATTGTGTAGTGGATGAAGGTTTTATAGAAATTGATAAAAAAGTGGAGGTAAGATTCTAATGGTACGTGAGTTCAGTTTAAAAACGGAGAGACAGAATTTTTATAATATTACGGGAAGGGTTGCAGAGGCTGTGGCTCAAAGTGGAATAAGAGATGGAGCGGTTATGATATATTGTCCACACACAACTGCCGGAATTACTATCAATGAAAATGCTGACCCTGATGTGGTCAGAGATATTCTTTATGGGTTGGACAAGGCATATCCTGACAGAGCCGAATTCAGACACTATGAGGGAAATAGTTCAGCCCATCTGAAAGCCAGCGCCATGGGCAGCAGCCAGTACGTAATTGTTGAAGAGGGAAAACTGCTGCTTGGCACCTGGCAGGGAATTTATTTCTGCGAGTTTGACGGACCAAGAAACAGAAAGTTTTATGTAAAGAGTATAAAGTCAGGTTTGTAAGTTATACACTTTTTATAAGATTTTGTTAACAGTCTGTTGAAAACTTTGTGGATTAGTTGGGGTAGTGGTAAGGTTTTATCCACAGAAACACAACATTTTGTGAATTAAACTGTGGATATTACTATATATATGTGTATATATTGTAGATAATAAGCTTGTCTAATCCACAATATAGGGCAAAAGTAATATACACTATTTTCTAGTTCAGAAACAAATTTCTTTGACTGGGCATTAGTATCCAGGAGGGTTTCGGCCAAGACTATATTTGTAACACCTCCCGAAACATTTACATAACATAAAATCAGGAGGTGATTTTAATATGAAATTACATGAGTTTTTAGATTACCAAAAAAAGTTGTGGGAAATGGATAAAAAAAGATACGACACCAGTAAGAGACCACAAAGTACTTATACTCAAAATCCTTATAATAAGAAGGCAAATAATAGCACAAAGTCTTCTAAATAAAAGTTTTTTAACTATTACTGCCGGATGTAAATCCAGGCAGTTTTTTTATTGATAAACGGTATTGTGTATTTGAAATTATAATGTATAATTAAGATGTACGTACAAGTTGCATATGAGGAGATTGTAATGCAAAAAAATGATAATCAGGTAAAGTACCTCAGACTTATGGAGCATCTGAAACAAGAAATACTCTTGGGCAAAATAAAGCCGGGAGAACAAATTCCTTCGGAAAATGTTCTTGCGGAAACAATGTCCCTGAGCAGGCATACTGTGAGAAAAGCAATTTCAATGCTTGTTAATGAAGGATATCTTTACACTGAACATGGACGTGGAACCTATTGCCTGGATAGGAGCAGAAAAAGAAGTGACTCCAGAAATATTGCTGTAATTACAACATATATTTCAGAATACATTTTTCCAAAGGTTATTCAAGGCATTGATAGTGTGCTTTCGTCTAATGGTTACAGCATTATGCTCAAGAACACAAACAATAATACCAAACATGAGGCTGTTTGCTTGGAAGATGTACTCCAGAAGAATGTTGAGGGCCTTATAATTGAGCCTACCAAGAGTGCTTTGTATTCAGAAAATATGAAGTTTTATGAAGCACTGGACAACCACCGCATACCGTATATATTTATTCATGGCTTCTATCAGCAGCTTGACAGTAAATCACATGTATTATTGGATGATGCAAAAGGCATGTATTCCGCTGTGGAATATCTGGCAAGGTTAGGGCATAAAAAAATAGCAGGGATATTCAAGGCTGATGATGTTCAAGGGGTCGAGAGACACAATGGATATGCAAAAGCCATTGCTGATGCAGGGATGGCCTATAATCCCGATGACGTGATTTGGTTTCACACTGAGGACAGGGATATAAAACCTTATAATATGGTTAAACGGTTGATGGAAGAGAAGCGTGGGGTTGATGCAATAGCTTGCTATAACGATGAGATTGCTTTCAGGGTATATGAGCTGCTTAACAGCTTAGGTGTAAAAGTACCTGATGATGTTTCCATAACAGGCTTTGACGATTCCTATTTTTCTGCAAATTGCCCCGTGAAGATTACCACAGTCCGTCACCCTAAGGAAAAGCTGGGTGAGGAAGCCGCTGAAATTCTACTGCAAATGATAAAGCAAAACGATTATCTGACAGAGCCTGTTCAGAAAACTATTGTACCGGAGCTTATCATAAAGGATTCCTGTATCAAAAGGTAGATTTTAATTTTACTTGTACGTAACAGTATACGACATTAATTTTATTTTAAATTTTAACGCAAAAAATTATTAAGGGGGACCCAAAAATGTATAACGTACCAAATGTTAAACTCGGCATAGTAGCAGTAAGCAGGGACTGTTTTCCTGCAGAATTAAGTGTGGAAAGGCGTAAAGCAGTTGTTAGCGCCTGTTCAGAAAAAGGTTTAGAACTTTTTCAGGCAAATACAGTTGTTGAGAATGAAAAACATGTTCTCAGTGCGCTTAAAGAATTGAAGGATGCCGATGTAAATGCTCTTGTAGTATACCTTGGAAACTTTGGACCTGAAGGACCTGAAACTCTTCTTGCTAAGAAATTTGACGGACCTGTTATGTTTGTAGCTGCTGCTGAAGAATCTGAAGGGAATCTCATGGGTAAGCGTGGAGATGCATATTGCGGTATGCTGAATGCTTCTTACAATCTGGCATTGAGAAAACTAAATCCATATATTCCTGAATATCCGGTTGGAGATCCACAGGATGTTTCAGAAATGGTTGGGGATTTTGAAAATATTGCAAGAATTCTTGTTGGACTTTCAAAATTAAAAATATTCAGCTTTGGACCAAGACCATTTGATTTCGTTGCATGTAATGCTCCTATTAAGCCTTTGTACGATTTAGGCGTTGAAATAATGGAAAATTCAGAGCTTGATCTTTTTGAAGCATTCAATAATCATAAGGACGATCCTAGAATTCCTGCTGTTGTTAAAGATATGGAAGAAGAACTAAAGAACGGAAACGGTTATCCCGGAATTCTTCCAAAGTTAGCACAATATGAGCTTACTTTGTTGGATTGGGCTGAACAGAATAAAGGTGCTTCTGAATATTTTGTATTTGCAAATAAGTGCTGGCCTGCATTCCAGACACAGTTCGGATTCGTTCCATGTTACGTTAATTCAAGACTTGCAGCAAAGGGAATTCCTGTTGCATGTGAAACAGATATTTATGGTGCATTAAGTGAATATATAATTACTTGTGCTACTCAATTACCTGCAACTCTGTTGGATATAAACAACTCTGTTCCTAAGGATATGTTTGAAAACAATAAGGATTTATTTGACGGATATACTCTTACAGACTTGTTTATGGGCTTCCACTGCGGAAATACTCCTTCATGTATGATGAAGAACCACGCTATGAAGTATCAGCTTATCATGCACAGATTGCTTGAACCAGACAAGGAGCCTGATATCTCAAGAGGAACTTTGGAAGGAACAATAAGACCTGGAGATATTACTTTCTTCAGACTCCAAGGAACAGCTGACAGCCAGCTGAGAAGTTATGTTGCAGAGGGAGAAATCATTGATGTTGATCCTAAATCCTTTGGTGGCATAGGTGTATTTGCAATTAAGGAAATGGGCAGATTCTACAGACATGTTCTGATTGCTAAGAGATACCCACACCATGGCGGAGTTGCTTTCAAGCACATGGGTAAAGTTTTGTTTGCAACTATGAAGCTTCTTGGCGTTGATGATGTAGCTTTCAATCAGCCTGCAGCTATGCTTTACAAGGATGAGAATCCATTTAAATAAAATTTTATGTTAATCTGAAGGACATCCTATTAGATTCAGTGAATAAGTATGGATGACTACATGAGGGGGAAAACAATGACACATGAACTAAATGACGGTCGAAATGCTATTATTAACGGACAGACAACAATTGGGATTGAACTCGGATCAACCAGGATAAAAACGGTATTGATAGGTGCAGATAATGCACCTATCGCATCCGGCAGTCATGACTGGGAAAACAGTTATATCAATAACATTTGGACTTATAGCTTGGAGGATATCTGGAAAGGTGTTCAGAACAGCTATCAGGAAATGACTAAAGAAGTCAGGGAAAAGTTTGGTGTAGGGTTAAAAACAACAGGTGCTATCGGATTCAGCGGAATGATGCACGGTTATATGGTTTTTGACAAGGAAGAAAATCTTCTGACACCTTTTCGAACTTGGCGTAACACCATAACTGCACAGGCATCTGAGGAACTTACAAAGCTGTTTAGTTATCCTATTCCTCAGAGATGGAGCATTGCACATCTTTACCAAGCTATTCTGAACAATGAAGAGCATGTATCCAAGGTTGATTTTATGACTACTTTGGCGGGATATATACACTGGAAGTTGACAGGGAAAAAAGTTCTTGGTGTGGGCGAGGCTTCAGGTGTTTTCCCAATTGATTTAAATACTAAAGATTTTAATTCAAATATGATTAAGCAGTTTAACGAGGCTAACGGCAGCCGTAATTTTTCATGGAAGCTTGAAAATATCCTTCCAAAGGTTTTGGTTGCTGGTACGAAGGCCGGTAATTTGACAGAAGAAGGGGTAAAGCTCCTTGACATCACCGGAGAGCTTCAAGCAGGTATTCCTCTTTGTCCTCCTGAGGGTGATGCAGGTACCGGAATGGTTGCCACTAACAGTGTTGCAGTCCGCACAGGAAATGTATCTGCCGGGACTTCAGTTTTTGCAATGGTTGTGCTTGAAAAGGAATTATCCAAAGTATATCCTGAAATTGATTTGGTGACTACACCTGACGGAAGTCTTGTGGGAATGGTTCACTCAAATAATTGTACATCCGACTATGATGCCTGGATGGGAATATTTGCTGAGGCAGTTAAGACCTTGGGCTTTGACGTTAAAAAACCACAGCTATATGATACTTTGCTGGGAGCAGCGCTTCAGGGTGATCCTGATTGCGGAGGTTTGCTTGCGTACGGTTATATTTCCGGTGAACATATTACTCATTTTGAAGAGGGACGACCCATGGTTGTTCGTTCATCCAACAGTAATTTTAATCTTGCTAACTTTATCAGGGTTAATCTGTTTACATCTCTTGGAGCTTTGAAAACAGGACTTGATATCCTTTTCCAAAAGGAAGCTGTTAAAGTAGATGGTGTTACCGGACATGGCGGTTTCTTTAAGACAAAGGAAGTTGGACAGAAGATTATGGCTGCTGCCTTTGATGTTCCCGTGTCTGTTATGAAGACTGCGGGTGAGGGTGGAGCATGGGGTATTGCCCTGCTGGCTTCTTATATGATTAATAAAAAAGACTCACAGTCCTTAGGAGATTTTCTTGAAGTAAATGCATTTGGTAAAAGCCAAGGTGAAACTGTAAAGCCTGATCCAAAGGATGTTGCGGGTTTCAACGAATTTATGAAACGTTACACAAAAGGCTTGGATATTGAAAGAGCGGCTGTAAGCTCCTTGAACTAATTGATTTTATGAGGTAAATAATATGTTGGAACAACTCAAAAAAGCAGTGCTGGAAGCAAATCTGGAACTGCCGAAAAAAGGACTTGTAACATATACATGGGGAAATGTAAGCGGTATTGACAGAGAAAGCGGATTGATTGCAATAAAACCCAGCGGCGTTGAGTATGACGTTATGACCGCTGAAGATATTGTATTAATCGACCTCACTGGTAAAGTGGTGGAAGGTAAATTGAAGCCGTCTTCTGATGCACCCACACATGTAGCCTTGTATAATGCTTTTCCCGAAATAGGAGGTGTAACCCACACCCACTCCAGATGGGCAACTGCTTTTGCTCAGGCCGGTATGGGTATTCCTGCCTATGGTACTACTCATGCGGATTACTTTTATGGTGAAATCCCATGTACTAGGGAAATGACAAAGGATGAGATCCAGTCAGAGTATGAAGCAAATACCGGAACGGTTATAATAGAGGCTTTTAAAGATTTAAATCCTAACTATGTACCTGCCGTACTTGTAAAGAATCATGCGCCTTTCACATGGGGAAAAAGTGCAGCGGAGTCGGTTCACAATTCTGTTGTTTTAGAAGAAGTGGCTATGATGGCTATTCAGTGCAAACAATTGAATCCGAATGTCACTCCTATGCCAAAGGTGCTGCTAGACAAGCACTTTATGAGAAAGCACGGACCTAAAGCTTATTACGGGCAAAAATAAATTATAAAGATATCAACAAAACACCCTCGGTACGTTAAAGGTACCGGGGGTGTTTTCTACGTAATCAGGATTATGTGTGATATATAAGTGGTAAAGATTTACTGTTAAGTATTAATATGTTATTATTTTGATATTAACATATTATTTTGCTTAAATGGGGTTGATTTAATTGAACAAGAGGCTTATCAGTTTTTTATTAATAATAGTACTCATATTTCCGCTTTTCACATCTGGTGTCTACAGTGCTTCAAGTACCAAAGTAAATATCACCTTGCAATCCGTCGTTTGCGTACAAAACAATCATGTAGGCAATGAATGGTCATATGGTGCCACAGTTAATAAAAAGTCGATTTATGAGGGGCAAACAATAGAAATATCTACATCACCAAATGGTAAAATTACTATTGTTTCAATGGCAGAAGAGGATGACAGCTACCCTGACTATGGGAGCAAGACTATTACAGTTTCAGTAAGTAAATTAAAAGCAAACGCCAGTGCTAAATACACAGCTAATGTCACAGTTGTAGAAAACAGAGGAAGGTATTCGGGTAACTCGGCCGTGTGGAAGTTTACGTATATTGTTAAAAAGAAGTAAACCTAGATATGTCTAATGGGATGAGAATATATACTAAAAATACAATATATAATTAATACCACAAGTACCGCCAATAGGCTTCTTTTTACCAAGGTGAATTGGCGGGGTGATAGCCGGCTTTGTAAACACTTTGGTACAAAAAAGCTTAAAGCTAATAGGGTAAAAGCTAATATTGGTATCCAGCTTATTCTCAAAACGAACTCCTTAATATGTATTTTTATGTAGCCGGCTGAGAGTCAGGAAATCCTCCGCAGCTTTCACGAAATATAAAATGCGTTTCCTCAAAAATGTTATGAGGTTCTCGTATATACCCGTTTATCATATCTAAAATTAGTTGCAAACTTTTCTTTACCATTTTTTGTATAGGCAGATCTAAGACTGTCATACTTGGCTTCAAAATACGGCTTGAAACGATGTCAGAGCAACCTATAATTTCAATGTCCTCGGGAATACGTATACCATTTTTTTGCAAAACCGAATAAACTTCAATACTATAGCCGGATACAAGCAAAAAAAGTGCAGAAGGAAGAGGCTGTGACTTAATAAGTTTTTCTGCACTTCGATACTTGCCTTCTAAGTCAATACTTTCATTAATAATATGCTCAGGGAGTACAGTAATTCCATATTTTTGGCACCCATCCAAAAAGCCAGTTCTTCTCATGCTAAAGTTCCGTGATAAAAGATTGGGTGAAATTAGGCCTGCCTTTTTATGTCCCCTTGCTGCAAATAATCGGGATACTTTTTCACCTGTAGTGTAATTATCAATACATACTGTGCTAAATTTATCATTTTGCCTGTTAAACAGTATTATTGGCATTGTGGATTTTATCTTATATAAATATTCAATATCGCTGTCAGAGGCACCAACAATTATTACCCCGTTAAACAACTGATTTTCAAATATATCTTCCATGTTGCTTATTTCCGAATATTGATAAGGTTTAAATACAACTTCTACGTTTAATTTATCCTTTAAAATGCTATTTTGAATTCCTTCAAAGAAGTTTACAATCAATTCTGAAGAAAATACAGAAGGCCACAGAATACCAATAATTGCTGCGGAATTAACTGCGGACTGATTACGTAAGCGACGTGCATATATATTTGGTTTATAGCCTAATAATTTTGCCTCTTCCCATACCCTATTCTGAGTCTTTTGGGAAATGCGCATTTTATCGCCGCGTCCATTTAGAACAATGGATACAGTACCCGTTGAAAGCTTTGTTTTTTCAGCAATTATTTTAATATTTGCATTAGCCATAGTACACTCCTAAAGGAAATATATTAACATAGTATCACAATGTTAAAGGGAATTAAAAGGAATATTTAGACAAATGCTTATATTGTGGAAAAAGCACCCTATTATTGGGTGCTTTTTCTTGTGTCGAATATGAGATACATATATTTATGAGGAGATATGTATTTTCTTATTTAAATAAATCAGGTAAAATGTCATAAATATACTGGTTAACCCAGTTCCAAGCATGTGTTCCGCCGTCGCTTACTATGAAGTAAAAGTTACCTTTTTTTGTATCGGAGGAATAAATGAAGGTATCCTTTAGTTTCTTCATAGCATCTACCTGTGGCTTCAAGTTAGGATATGCAATATCCAGATTGCCTGTAGCACAGAACAGATAATAATCCTGTGGCTTATAACCTGAATCTTTTGCAACCTTTGCCAGATATTCAGCAGTTAGCGTTGCTTTTTCGCTTCCGGATTTATCACCTAATGCCCAGCAATCTCCGCTCAACGGTAGATAATATTTGAAATAGTCAAGACAATTAATAAATGTGTACCAGGTTGTTACTGAACCCATGGAAAATCCACCGAAGGCTCTATGCTCTCTGGAAGCTTTTAAGTCTGCCAAAGATGATGATTTTGTGTAGGTATTATACTTTGTTTCTACCATAGGAACAATATCTTTCATTAATTCTTCATGGAAGAGTGCAGTATCGTCTTTTCCACCGTAAAATGTAGGTGTTACAACAATAAGCGGTTCAATATCACCATTTGCAATCATATTGTCTATGATTTTCTTCAACTCTTTGTTCTGACCAGGTCCTCCAAAGAGAAGATTTTCATTTTCACCACCGCCGTGCATCAAATATAAAACGTTATATTTTTTGCTTTTATCGGCAGCATCATAACCGTAAGGCAGATATACATTCATCTTCTTAAGGTCTTTTCCGTTTTTGAGATTATCAGCCGAGTACTCTAAGCTGACAATAGAACCTTGTTTACTGGTTTCTGTTCTATATTTGTCCGGAACTGCTTTAAAGAATTTTTCATTTGCAGCCTCATCAGTGAGAACCAATTTGCCAATTGCTGCTTTTATTGCTGAATATTGAGCATCAATTTGCTTTTGAGTAGATTTTTTATCAGCAATTACCTTTTGAGCAGCTTTAACAGCGTCTTTTACTATATTTGCATTTTTATAAAGTGTGAAATCAAGGTTTTGATTGCTTTCTACTAATTTTATAAGTTCATACGGATTAAGTCCGCTAACTGCTCCGTTAGTCTTGCCTGTAAGTAATACTTCACCGAAGGTTTTGGTATTGTTCCATGCACTGCCTGTTGAATCAAAAAGATTTATAGTACCGATTCTCTCAGTACCTTTTGCATCATTAATCTGTAGTTCTATTCCCAGTACTTTATTGTTTGATGGTTTTGTTTTAAGAGCAATTCTTGCTTCTACTATGTAGCCGTCCTTCACTTTAGTAGTTGCAGTATAGAATCTGCCGGCATCTCCTGTATCCACGGACTGTGAATTTTCAAGATTAACTCTGAAATGTAAATCATCAAGGCCGTATTCTTGAGTTTTATCATTATTTTCATCCAAGAAGATTTCCATAGAGTCCTGCATATATGGAGTTCCGGATTTTACGCTTAAGTCTTTGTCTTTTACTTCTGCAAGTAAATAAATAGCATTATCATCCCATAAAGCTTTGAAAGTGGCTTTGGTTGTCATTTTTGGGGTAACAACTTTAGGTGTAACTACTTGTGCCTTGCTCCATGCACCGTCTATTTTTCCGTCAATAACAGGTGAGCCAAAATAAGCAACCATTCTTCCTTTTGAATCAAATCCATTTTTATCTACCAATACTTTAGTAGGTTGTACAGGCTTTGTAGCTGCTTTCTTAACAACAACTTTTGCATTAAGGGTAGTAGCCTTTTTGTTTTTTGTTATTTTACAGGAAATTGTTGCAGTACCAGCTGCTATTGCCTTAACTTGACCTTTCTGAGTTACTGAAGCTATTGACTTGTTACTGGTGCTCCACTGGTAAGTTGCGCCTGCCTGCTTATTGATAATATCAAAAGTAAAGGTTTGACCCACTGTCAGCTCTTTAGGAGCTGCTTGTTTAAATGCAGGATTACTTTTTGTAGCAGCTGCAGATACGCCGGACCACGAACCAAGTAAATTCGTAAATACCATTGAGAAAACAGCTAGGATTGTAATAAAGCGTTTTAGAGATTTCTTTTTACCCATAAAATACTTCCTCCTTAAAAAAGTTACCATTTCAGCCGTTTGACTGGGAAAGTGGTAGATTATAAATTATTGTAAAATGTTTTACATTATTACCTATTTAAATCATTATAGAAGATTGGGGGGGTTAAATTTTTCCCTTGTATTTTAAATCGTTTTAAGTCTAAACTCAATTTTATCACTCATCCCAGATTGCAATATCGTTTTAGCAGCCATATTGCAATTGTATCTCATCCCTCTAATGATGTCAATATGCAGAAGTATACATAATGTGTATAGCATAAAAGTGCGATTTTAAGCTTTTATAATTGTAATTTTTGTGATAAAACGAAATAGCAAAAAAGGTGCACCGCAGAGGATACACCTTTTTTTATTTTATTATTTGCAGCAATAATTCTAAATGTAATTAACTTTTTATTTGATTTTTGTCTATTAGTTATATAATGCGGAAATATACATTTCCAAAATTAGAACCCGGTAAAATAAACTTGAAATTATAACTGTTACCTCCGGCAGGGACAGGAACATCTATATATGTAGGTTCTGACCCTGTATATGCTGTTTTGGTGTTAGTTGAATCTCTCTTATTATAAATACTATGTATTCTTTGAGAGGTCCATGAGCTGGTTGAACCTCCAGGACAATAAGCAAATGTCTCGCAAACACACCAAGTTCCACTTGATGAACTCCAAATAGAATCCCAATCAGCAGTTATTCTAATGGTTTTTCCGGCACAGCCGCTTAATACCATATTATATACTATGCCATAGTTTCCCTGTAACTCGGTGTTGCCGTTTATTGTGTTTAAACCGGTATCATATTCCCCTGCATTATTTCCCATTGCAGAACCAGCAAGAGCTAAATAAAAGCCATGTTTTCCACTTGGGGCAACGTTGCTATAGTTATAACTTACATATTTAACATCACAAGGGAAAAGTCCGGTTACACCAGAGGACATGGCAGTTGCTTTTCCAAATGTTTTGGGATTTACAGATGAAGTTGAATCAAGAAATACTATTCTGCATTTAATATTACTTGATGTTGTTTTAAACATAACATGTCCGTTTATTAATTTAAGCGGGCTGATCGTATCATAAGCAATAAAAGTTCCATCTGTTGTTATGTTTAGCGTCTGGTAATTGGTACTTTGCTGATAACCTGTTTCTACGCTAGCACACATGGCATCATCTGTTAAGGATGAATTGTCCTTGCTCACTACTTTTTTGTTATATATAGTAGCTGTTGCAGTACCGGAGGTGGTATACAAATACACACCAACCTTTATTGTTTTACTTTGGGTTTTGTTTATATGATAGAAGTATGCATCATACATTGTATTGGATGTAAGGGCTTGTTCAATAGTATAGGCACCGGACCTTCCACTGAAATTGTTTACCCATGAACCGGGATTTGATGTTGTACCGTCCCACAGCATTTCAGGATTATCCGAATAAATATATGTATTTCCCCCGTTTGACATTGTCTGAAGTGTAGCAGCATCACTAGGAATATAGGCAGCTGATACTGAAGAAATCATGAATGAAAATATACACAAAACAACTGCAATTAATTTTAGTTTTCTTTTTATCAAAAGTAACTCCCCTTTTCTGTAAAATTATTACATTTAGAACAATGAATCTATTATGCTATAATTGACAATTATTGTCAATTATAATGCGAAGGAGTGGTGCATGAATTGTTATTGAAGGCAACACTAATTTGAAGCAAACAAAAAACCATGGGAGCTACTTTCCGCCCCCATGGCCTAAAGGATTCTAATCCAATTTTAAAAATTATTAATCAACATTATATATTTTAAATTTATTGTTTTTATCAAAAGCAACTAAACGACCGTTTGAAAATCCATCATAAGAGTCTTTACCACTGGCAACCATACTGACAATCTGTGTGAACCCTTTAATTTTAGAAGGTGAATTCTTCTTAGCACCCCATTGTTTCCAAGTCCACACATTTCCGGCACCATCAATTACATAACCTTCCATTCTTCCGGCTTCAATTGATTTTGCACCTGTGAAACCTTTTATTTGCACCGGCTTTGGAGCGCCTTCACTATCAAAACTCCACTGCCAAACTGTATTGTCCTTTTTTAGTGCTAAGCCATTACTGGCTCCCGCTGAGATTTGCTTGACGTTTTTCAACGCAGTAATTTGAGTTAGGGGCTTCTTTTTAGCAAAATCTGCTATAACGGCATCATCACTCCACTGCCAAACTGTTCCATCGCTTTTAAGAGCTATAATATCAAAATCTTTTATTGATATACTGGTTACACCAGAAAGACCTTCTACTTTAAAGACTTGAAGCTTGTTGTTAACACCCCAGACTGATCCGTCAGTTTTTAAGGCATACATTCCTTCAGAACCTATACTAATAGATTTTACAGTACCCAATTTATCAAGCTTCTTTTTGGTAGGGTAAGTACCAACGTGATCAGGATCATCCTGATAATAGTACACATATCCTGATTTATCCATAACCCACAGACCAAAGTAAACATCATCTGCAGCCATTTTTACATTAGTTACTTTTTTAACTTGAACCAGATTATTGCTCTTAGGCTGAGTAACATATAATTTACCGTCGCTTGTGGTAAAGTACACTTCATTACCACCGCCTATTACTGATGGATATTTGGTTGCGGCAGCAAAAGTACTGATTGATAAGCTGAGTATAACCATTATTACAGTTAGTGCAGAAAAGAATTTCCTTGAATTCATATATTTTATCCTCCTAAATGTGTGTTAGACAAAGGGTATTTTATTATATAATGTATATATTTGCAAGATAAAGCTGTGAAATACAAAAAGCTTATAACCCAAGTGGCACAAGCTTTCTTTGGTACACCCAACACGCTCAGAATGTAACTGACCTGTGGTTTAGATAGGGATAGAGACTATTTTATTTACCTAAGGGATAAAATACAGTAAAATTGTTATCCCGGTAAGATGTATAAACGTTATTTTGATAACATACAGGAGGTGTATTAGTAAATGATAATAAGTGCCAGCAGACGAACTGATATACCCACATATTATTCTGATTGGTTTTATAATAGGATAAAAGAACAATACGTACTAGTTAGAAATCCTATGAACGCTCATCAGGTAAGCAAAATAAAACTATCACCAGAGGTAGTTGATTGTATTGTTTTTTGGACGAAAAATCCTAAGCCAATGATTGAAAGGTTAGATGAACTCAAAGATTATAAATATTATTTTCAGTTTACACTTAACTCTTACAGTAAGGACATAGAGGAAAATATACCATCAAAGAGTTGCGAGGTTATTGAAACCTTTAAAGTATTATCAGAAAAAATTGGTGCAGAAAAGGTTATATGGAGATATGATCCAATTTTGCTGAATTCAAAGTATACAATCGAGTATCATGTTAATTATTTTGATAAATTAGCAAGTAAATTAAAAGATTATACGGAGAAGTGTACCATAAGTTTTATAGATTTCTATAAAAATATCAAGAATAGCATTGGTAAACTTAATGTTAAGTGTATAGGTAACGAGGAAAAAATTCATATTGCACAAGAACTATCTAAAATCGCATTTGGATATGGACTTAAAATGGATACATGTGCTGAAGACTTAGATTTAAAAGACCTTAATATAAGTCATGCAAAATGTATTGATGATAAATTAATTGAAAGAATACTAGGGTACAAACTTAATGTTGTTAAAGATAATAATCAGAGGTTAGAGTGCGGTTGTGTATCAAGCATTGATATTGGAATGTATAATACTTGTTTTAATGGTTGTAAATATTGCTATGCCAATCATAATGCTAATAGTTTAATTAAAAATCATCAAGTATACGATAAAACATCTCCATTATTATGTAGTCAGTTAAGTGAAATTGATAAAATTAAAGAAAGGGAGATAAAATCTTTAAAAATAAATCAAATATCATTATTTAACGATTAGGGTAATATCCTCTTATTACTATTATCAAACATATATAGTTCCCTCTAAAAGAAAAATTGGAGGGGAAAATGTCCAAATTATAAAATCATTTCTGCTACAAATTTAATGCAATTACTAAGCCGACACCAGCAAGAGTACACATGATTCCACCAAATCTTATGGATAATTTATATAAATTCGATGGCTCAGTCGCATCACTCGATTTCCAACTTTCTGTAATGCTCCATACTAAAGTTGGACGGACCAACATTAAAATGCCTACAACAGTCAGTATAATTCCAAGAATAATCAACTTCGTATTCCTCCTATAAACATTGCTTATTTGATTATAACATAGTTCGACATTGCGCTAAACAGCAACAATTTTTTTATATCTGCTTGAAGAAACGAGTCAACATATTCAATATATATTAGTGCTTATAGCTTATGTACTACAAAAAGAAGAGCTTACAACCATTTGGATTGTAAGCTCTTCTGGTACGCCCGACACGATTCGAACGTGCGACCTGCGGTTTAGGAAACCGACGCTCTATCCTACTGAGCTACGGGCGCATAATAAAAAATTCCTTTTGACAACTATCATAGTATACTAAAAAATTTTGAACATTTCAAGGCTATTTTTATTTTAAAAGCATACGTATAAATAACTTTATATAGGAAATGCATGGAAAAGAATTATAGGTTGTTTTATAATTATTAGATATAGTGAGATATTAAGTATTATAGAGAATAGAATTATAGGCGACCAAAATTATATAAGAAAAGCGGAGGTAGAAAAATGGCTTCAGGAAAGACACTGCCAAAGAGAAAAGATATTGAGGACAGGTTCAAATGGAAACTTGAGGATATATATAAGGATACAGATTCATGGGAAAAAGACTTTAAGGCAGTAAAGGATTTAGCGGCACAAATGGGAAACTTCCAGGGGAAGCTTGGGAATAGTGCAGATACACTTCTTGACTGCTTTAAGAAAAGCGATGAGCTGCTGTCCCTGAATGACAAGGTATTTGTTTATGCAAGAATGAAAAGAGATGAGGACAACGGAAATTCAACCTATCAGGCATTGACGGACAGAGCTTCTACCCTTGGTACAGAGGTTTATACCGCAATTTCATTTATAATCCCTGAGATGCTGGCAATACCCGAAGACAAGCTCCTGTCTTTTATTAATTCAAACAAAGAGCTTTCCTTGTACATGTTTATGGTACAGGAAAACTTGAGACAAAAGGAGCATATTTTATCTGAAAAGGAAGAACAGATACTTGCTCTCTCAACTGAAATATCTGATACAGCAGGTGATATTTTCACCATGTACAACAATGCAGATATAAAATTTCCTCATATTCGGGATGAAAAAGGTGAGGATGTAGAAGTTACAAAGGGCAGATATTCAACAATGCTGGAGAGCAGGGACAGGAGAGTAAGAAAAGATGCCTTTGAAGCTGTGTACGGTACTTATGACAAAATGAAAAATACCTTGGGTGCCTCACTTACGGGAAATGTAAAGAAAAACAGGTTTTACTCCGTTGTAAGAAAGTATCCATCTTCATTAGAAGCATCACTTGATAACGACAATGTATCTGTAGAGGTGTATGATAATCTAATTGAAACAGTAAATAAAAATCTGCATCTGCTGGATAGGTATTTAAAGCTGAGAAAGAAAGTATTGAAGCTGGATGAACTTCATATGTATGACTTGTATGTTCCCATGGTTGAAGAATATGACAAGAAAGTTACCTATGAGGAAGGTAAGAAGCTGGTAGAAGAGGGATTAAAGCCATTGGGTGAGGAATATATCGGATATCTTAAAAATGGTTTTGATTCAGGCTGGGTTGATATTTATGAAAATCAGGGCAAAACCAGCGGAGCATATTCCTGGGGAGCTTTCAAAACCCACCCCTATGTGCTGCTTAATTATCAGGATAATATAAATGATGTGTATACTCTGGCACATGAAATGGGTCATGCGCTCCATTCTTACTATACAAATATGACTCAGCCTTATGTATACTCACAGTATAAGATATTTGTTGCAGAGGTTGCATCAACGGTAAATGAATCATTGCTAATGAGGTATATGTTATCGAAATCTGAAAGCAAGCAAGAGAAGGCATATTTACTGAATCATTATCTTGAAGAGTTCAGGGGAACAGTATTCAGACAGACAATGTTTGCAGAATTTGAAAAGCTTATACACCAAAAGACAGAACAGGGAGAGGCACTGAACGCACAGGAGCTTTGTGATATTTACTATAGCCTGAACAAAAAGTATTTTGGTGAAGCAGTTAATGTTGACAAAGAAATTGCAATGGAGTGGTCAAGAATTCCTCACTTCTACAGCAGTTTTTATGTATACAAGTATGCTACAGGCTTTTCAGCCGCTACTGCTATTGCTGAAAAAATATACAAGGAAGGCAAGCCGGCAGTTGATAAATATTTAGAGTTCCTTAAAGGCGGAGGCTCAAACTATCCTATTGAGCTTTTGAAAATAGCAGGTGTGGACCTTTCATCACCACAACCTATTCAGGATGCATTAAACGTATTTGAAAAAACTCTGGAAGAATTGGAGCAACTTTTAGTATAATATACACTAATTAACATAAAACAAACGGAGGCTATAGTAATGAACGATCCACGTATAGAAAAACTGGCATTTAATTTGATTAACTACTCATGTGAACTAAAGCAAGGCGAGAAAATCCTTATTGAGAATATCGGTAATGAGGTTCCGTTATCAAGAGCCTTAATCCGTGAAGCATACAAGGTGGGAGCAATTCCATACCTTACAATAAAGAATCCGGAATTGGAAAGAGTACTCCTTGAACAGTGTAAAGAAGAACAAGTAAAGGATATGGCCCGCTATGAATTGGCAAGGATGAAAGACATGGATGCTTACATCGGCATCAGGTCAGGGGATAACGTAAGCGAAAAGGCTTCCGTTCCCTCTGATAAGATGAAAATATACATGTCACTGTTTTCAAAGCCTGTACATTCGGAACAGCGTGTAGAACACACAAGATGGTGTGTAATGAGATATCCTACCCACTCAATGGCACAGCTTTCTAATACTCCAACTGAATATTTTGAAGATTTTTACTTTAATGTATGCAATTTGGATTATAAAAAAATGTCAAAGGCTATGGACCCACTTGTAAAACTAATGGAGTCTACCGACAAGGTAAGAATTACAGGGAAAGGGACAGATCTGACCTTCTCCATTAAAGGACTGCCTGCAATAAAGTGTGACGGCAAAATGAATATTCCTGACGGAGAGGTATTTACTGCCCCCGTAAAGGATTCTGTAAATGGTGTAATATCCTACAACTGCCCTGCGGTATATCAGGGAGTAACTTTTGAGAATATATGTCTTGAGTTCAAGGATGGAAAGATTATTAAAGCTACATCAAACGATACCGAGCGTATCAACGAAATATTTGATACTGATGAAGCAGCAAGATACGTAGGGGAGTTTGCAATAGGCGTTAATCCTTTCATTGAAACTCCTATGAAGGACACACTCTTTGATGAAAAGATAAGAGGAAGTATTCATTTTACACCCGGCAGCTGTTACGATGAGTGCCCAAATGGAAATAAGTCTTCAATACACTGGGATCTTGTGTTTATTCAAAGGCCTGAATATGGCGGGGGAGAAATATGGTTTGATGATAAACTCATTAGAAAAGACGGACTCTTTGTACCGGAAGAACTACAGGGACTAAATCCTGATAATTTGAAATAGAAAAAGTGTATTTATATAGACAAAGGGCTGTTGCAAAACAGAAAGTTTTTCTTTTTGACGCCTGTACTCCCGTATAAAATTGTATCAATGATTGCTTCCATTGATACAATTTATACTCACGTACAGGCTAGAAAAGACTTTAATCTTGCATAACCCTTTATTTTTATAACTCAAAAAGTTCCGTCAATTCTTCTTTAGTCATTTTGGTTATAAGGGTTTCTCCCGATTGGATAACTGCATCCACCAACTGCTTTTTCCTATCTTTCAGACGCAATATTTTTTCTTCTATGGTGCCGTGTGTAACCAGCTTCATTACATGAACGGTTTTTAGCTGTCCTATCCGGTAGGCACGGTCTGTTGCCTGATCTTCTACAGCCGGATTCCACCAAGGGTCATAATGGATAACCGTATCCGCACCCGTCAGATTCAAGCCCGTTCCTCCCGATTTGAGAGACAGAAGGAAAATCTGACCCTGCCCGTTATTAAAGTTTTTAACCATCTTCATTCTTTCCTCAGCAGGAGTCGACCCGTCAAGGTACAAATAGTCTACTCCATCCTCCTGCAACCACTGCCGTATAATCGCCAGCATTGATGTAAACTGCGAGAACAGAAGTATTCTATGGCCGGAGGTTAGAGAGTCCACTACTATTTCTTTTAGCAGCAGCAGCTTACCGCTATCACCTTCATAGTTGTCTACAAACAGGGCAGGGTGGCAGCATAGCTGTCTTAATCGTGTAAGAACTGACAAAATCTTTATTTGACTGCGCTCGTAGCCATTTTGGTTTATTTCCTTGAAAATATCTCCTTTAGCTTGCTCAAGATAAGCAATATATAGCTTTTTCTGTTCTTCTGTAAGGTCTGCCTGAATAATATGCTCAATTTTTTCCGGTAGCTCCTTGAGAACATCTTGTTTGAGCCTTCTGAGTATAAAAGGTTTTAATTGTTTGCTCAGGGAGGTCAGAGCTGTACTGTCTCCTTTTGAAATAGGTGATTCAAACTTTTCAACAAATTTTCCGTGAGAACGTAAATATCCCGGCAAAATAAAATCAAAAACCGACCACAGCTCGGTAAGGTTATTTTCCATAGGGGTTCCGGTAAGTGCGAACCTGTGTTGGGATACGAGCTGCTTTACGGCTTTAGCAGCCTGAGACCCGGGATTTTTAATATGTTGAGCTTCGTCCAGTATACAATATCTGAACATATAATCTTTATAGTTGTCAATATCACGTCTGATGAGGGCATAGGATGTGACTATTAAGTCTGAGTCCGCGGCGGCTTTTATTAGTTCCTCGCGTTCTGCTTTGTTTCCTACAACAGCAGTTATTTTCAAGTCCGGTGCAAATTTGTCAATTTCAGAACACCAGTTGTAAATAAGGGATGTAGGAACAATTACTATGGACGTTGCGGGGCCTGAAACGTTTTTATCATACTGCAGCAGAGTAATAATCTGCAAGGTTTTTCCCAAACCCATATCATCAGCAAGAATTCCTCCAAGACCATAGGTTGACAAAGTTTTAAGCCATTTAAAGCCAAGCTTTTGATAATTCCTTAGGGTACCTTTCAGGGCCTGGGGAATTTGAAATTCGGTCTCAGAAGGTTCGTGAATATCATGAACTAAGTCTTTAAAGGCCTTGTTGCGCTCAAAGAACTTCATTTCCGTTTCTTTAAGCATTCCATCTATAAAGAAGGCCCTGTACATAGGAAGCTGAACCAGTTCACTGTCCAAATCATCCCCTGACAGCTCAAGCTGCTCGATTATTTCAGACATAGTTAAGAGGCCCTCAGAATCAAGAGGCAGAAACGCTCCGCTTTTCAAGCGGAAGTATTTCTTTTTTTCTCTTACGTTTTGAAATATAGATGATAGCTCATCACGGTCTACGCCTTCCATATCAAAGCTGAATTCAAGAAAGTTGTTCAGTGTATTCAGCCTTAAAAACCCTGAGAATGAAGGGAGCCTTTTTATGGTCATTGCTTTAAAGCTGTCGGAATAGAATATTTGTGTATACTCCTGTAGTTTTGGAACAATTGTATTTACAAAATCAAATATCTTTTCTTCTTCGTCCAGATATATTCTATTACCGTTAACCTTAAAATCACTTTCGCCCAGTAAGTCGACAATGATACCCTCTTTTTCCATGTCCCGTACGAGAATTTTACCCAGAGTAGCGGTATCTCCAAAGGCGGAGAAAGGATTGATTATACGCTCACCATATTTAAATTTGACATCAGCAGTTATTATATCTTCATATTTATCCAGATAAATTTCAGGCTCGAAGTCCACTCGCTGTACCATTTCCTGAACATTTTCATCTATGTATACCCGACCTGTTTTTTCAACATAAGGAAGTACCTCCGAGAAGAAACGCTCCTTATCCTTTTCAATGAAGGTTATACGATTAATATTCTCCTGCTGCATATAGGTAAAAAAGGGTTTAAAGTAGTTGCGTTGTGCCTCCGATACCCTGTATATTGTTTCACCGTATAAAAAATATTCAGAGTCGGAGGTTATCTGGTGAAGAGGTAATTTGGTGTCTATATTCAAATCTATGGATGAGGAGTTTCCTGTTAATGTGAATTCTAAAGGAATATCCTCATTTTGTATTACAACGTTCTGGATTTTAATGTTATTGTTTATTACATTAAAAGGGGTTTCGTGCAAAAGCTGAAGAAGTCTTTTAAGGGCTGCTTCAGAGAGGAAAATGTCTTTATCAATAAAAGTGCTGTACTTACTTAATTCTCCTGTAAAATAGTGCAATAAATTTTCGTTCTGCCATATTTCCTGAAGATATGAAATAACAGGCTTGTCATTATCCTTAAAGCCGTATATAGCAGGGTCAAAGGTAAAACCTTTCCCGAAGATAAGCTCAGTCCCTGTTTTAAGGCTTTCCAGCATCTGCCGTACATTCCTGACCACATAAAACCTGTCAGTACCTATACGAAGGGACAATGAGGCAATAGGCCCTTTTTTGGGGATTGAGAACCTTCTGCTGATAATTTCAAGATTATATTCAACATTAATGGGAAGCTTTACACCTGAGCCTTTATCTGAAAAAAACTGAAAAATATCTTTTGCGGCTTTCTTTTGAACGGAAGAATTAAAAAAGCCCTGCTCGTCCTTTTCTTTAATTAAAAAAAGAACGGCAGCAATATGTTTGCAGCCTTTTCCTGTCTTTTCAAAATCTGAACAGGTGCATGAATAATCAGTGAGATTACCGGACTTGGCAAACTGCGCCTGTACATTGTACGGGCGAGTTCCCAAAACTGTTGCGTCAAACAGCAGCATATCTTGATTAAAAGACAAGGATTTGATACGCTTATCCCTGAAATAGTCCATGCCCTTTTTGAATCTCATGGGTGTAGATAAATAATAAATAGTGTCTTTAGAAATTTTAAACATCATTTTCTCCAAAGTATAATAAAATAAGCTATCATATTATTATAACCAATTTGAAGAAGAATGTGTAGTTTTTGCATAAATAACTAATTAGTTTACTTGATTCTTTACTTTAAGAGTTATGAGAAATTCTGTGATTTCTTCGCTGCTGTCAATATGGATATTGCCTCCGCATTTATCTAACTGTGCTTGTACTATACTAAGTCCGAAGCCTCTTTTTTTGGAGGAATTCTCTTTAGTAGAATAACCTGCACTGAATATTTTCTTGATAATTGCTTCGGGAATCATGGGGCCGTTGTTGCAGATAGACATATGGTAAATATCATTGTCGATATACGTTTCAAGACGAATAAACTTTTTTTCCCTATCTATTCCTAAGATAGATTCATAAGCATTATCTATTATATTTGATATAACAGTAACAGCGGTATCTTCATCTATTACTGCATTTGATAAAGGTTCTTCAAAGTCTGCAAGAACTTCTATATCTTTCTTTAGAGCATTATTATATTTTACACTGATAATAGCGTCAACAAAGTCGTTACCTGAACCTACGTTTATATTCGTGGTCTCGCTGTTGTTTGCATAATTGTTTATATATTGCTTGACCTTTTCACTTAAATCAGGTCTGTTTAAGGTACAAAGACCGTATATAGTATTTAAATGGTTCTTATATTCATGCCTTTCTTTAGCCACCATTTCGTTAAATGAAATCAACTGAAATACGTTTTCTTTTTTAAGCTCATTTGCATAATGGAGAATTTCAAGCTTTGAACCTTCTCGAAAGGCAGAGAGCATTGAAATAATTAGAACTATGTATATAACAAAGGTAAAAATATTATATAGAAGTAGATTTTGAGGGTCTCTGGAAATATAAATATTTGTTCCTATCATAAAGAACAGTACTGCAAAAATCATTATAAGAGTTTGCTTGTATCTGGACTGATAGGGATTTCCGTCCTTCAACCAGGAAAATCCTTCGTGGGACTTGTATAATATTAATACAATAGTACTTTGAATCAGCTTTGCTATAACACCTAAACCTAACAGTAATTCTGTGTTGTGAATCAAATCTGACATTGGCTTACCTAAGATGGTCGTACATGCCAGACCAATGAGACTTTCTATAATAGCTATTCCCAAAAAAATAATTAGGACTTTGACAAAACTTTTTAGGAGAGTTCCGTTTAGTATATAATTTAGAATAAAGCATGTAAGGGATGCAATTAAAATTGAATGCAGCCCTGACGGCAAAAACTTGGTAATCCAGTAAGTATATATTGTATAAATACATACAAAGCAGGCAATCCGTATATAATTATTTTTTATGAATTTACGCTGGCCTGACAGAAGATAAAAAGCTAATATAAAAATAAAACCTTCAACAACAGTCAATAACAGTAAAAAAGACCTTATATGCAACATACACACCAATTTACACATCCTTCCAGAGGACGATTATCCCATCTTTAACTTAAAATGTAAAAACAAAGAAACACTCTAATAATTAGAGGAAAACTCTAATTATTAGAGCAAAATTCCAAAGAAATCAATTCATCAAATTACTTTTCGGGTTGATATAACCATAGTATTTTAGAAGCTGCCCCGGTAATCAAACCTGTAACTATTAATGATACTTTCCCAACTGACTTTAACAAATTTTTTCTCATCAGAATCACTCCTTAAAAAAATTTTTTTAAATCTCAACTTAATATTCTAACATTCTACAGGAAAAGTCAATATATTTTACAAAATATATTACATTTTATGCAAATATTTGATAATTAGTAGTTGATATACAGATAGTGCATAAACTTCTATAACAGACCAGATAATTATGTTATCGGGCATACAGAAACAGTCTGACAGTAGAAGTAGAACTGTAATTACTCCTGTTAATATCCCTGTTCTTTTCCGGTCTTCTTTTTTTTGTTTGTCTTTGACAGGTGTAATTAAAAACCCCAGAATCGGAAGCAATACAATAAGCACCAACTGTATGTAGAAGGGGATTATAATTATTTTACCTGCAAATATAGCTATCACCATGGTTAGGAATGACATTATAATACATACAAACTCGCTTTTGAAATGATAACCCCCCAGAAAGGGCCGAATCAGAAGAAAAGCAATAAACGCTAATACAAATTCCTTTGTCAGAGAGAAAACAGTAAATATTAATAAGTATAGAAGGGTTTTATACAAATCTGAAAAGATACATACCAGTCCGTAACGAATATTGCTAATCTCCGTCTCTGTGTACTGCCCATTCCTTGTGACTGAATCAGCTACTTTGTATGCAAGCTTTCTATAAAAAGTAATATTCATAATTATGCTCTCCGCCCATGATATTATAAGTTAATATTATCATATTATGAGAGTATTTTACAGTAAATATCAAAAAAATACAATAAGAGACAATCTGATAGGGGAATATCTCTTATTGTATTTTAAGTTATTATTATTTAGCAACTATATTAACAAGTCTTCCTTTTACTACTATTACTTTCTTAATTTCTTTTCCATCAAGGAACGGCTTTATTTTTTCATCAGCTAAAGCAACAGCTTCCGCCTCACTGTTGTCAGCGTCGGCAGCAACCTCTATTTTGCCCCTGACTGTACCATTAATCTGGACTGCCAGCTCTATTGTGTCTTTAACTAATGCTTTTTCATCAAATTCAGGCCAATTCTGATTAAATACAGAATACTCAAAGCCAAGCTGTTCCCACATCTCTTCTGCAAAGTGCGGCGCAAAAGGTGATACAAGCTTTACTAAATCTTTGATGGTTTCCTCAAAAAGCTTTATGTTTTTAGTTTTAACTTCTGCGTCATACTTGTAAAGTGCGTTTACCAGTTCCATACAACGTGATATTGAAGTGTTGAACTGGAATCTGTCGGTATCCTGTGTAACACCTTTTATAGCAGTGTGACGGACATAGTTAAGCTCTTTGTCATCCTTGTCCATATCAGTTCTGGAAGCCTTTGACTTTTGCTCTGCAAGACTTTCAACGAGCCTTTCAATTCTGCTTGCGAATCTTGATATAGCTTTTATTCCGTCATCGCTCCATGGCCCGCCGTCAACATAATTGAATCCGAAACCAAGGTACATTCTGAATATATCGGAGCCGTACTTTCTTACATAATCATCAGGTGAAATGGTATTTCCTCTGGATTTACTCATTCTGTTTCCATCCGGACCAAGAATAGTACCCTGATGTACAAGTGACAGGAAGGGTTCGTCAAAATTGAGGAAGCCCAAATCTCTCAATGCTTTGGTTATAAATCTCGCATAGAGCAAATGCATTGCCGCATGTTCTGCACCGCCTACATACTTGTCAACGGGAAGCATCTTGTTTATCCATTCGGTGTCAAATGGTTTATCATTGTTCTGGCTGTCAGGATATCTGAGATAGTACCATGACGAGCAAACAAATGTATCCAGTGTATCAGGGTCCCTCTTTGCGGGAGCACCACATTTAGGACATACGGTATTTATGAATTCATCACTCTTTTTAAGTGGAGATTCTCCGTCAGGCTTAAACTCAACATTGTAAGGAAGAGCCACAGGAAGTTGTTCTTCGGGAACGGCTACTTCACCGCAGTGCTCACAATATACTATAGGAATAGGTGCACCCCAGTACCTTTGTCTTGAAACAAGCCAGTCTCTCAGTCTGTAGTTTATCTTCAAACTTCCTTTGCCGTCAGTTTCCAGCTTTTTAATTATAGCTGTTCTCGCCTCAGCAGAGGGAACACCGTCAAATTCTGCACTATTAACCAGAACACCGTACTCACAGTACGGAAGCTCGTCATTTGAGCCATCGACACTCTTTATAACCCTCTTAATAGGCAGGTCGTATTTTTTTGCAAATTCGAAGTCGCGTTCATCATGTGATGGAACAGCCATTACACATCCTGTACCATAGCTTGCAAGAACATAGTCTGCAATCCATACAGGTACTTTTTCTCCTGAGATGGGGTGAATGGCATAACTGCCTGTGAATACACCAGTCTTTTCTTTTGTTGTTGAAAGTCTTTCTATTTCAGTCTGCTTTTTGGTATCATTTTTATACTTTTCAACAGCTTCTGCATATTCAAGTTTTGTTATTTTTTCAACTATGGGATTTTCAGGAGCCAGAACAACATATGTTACACCATAAAGGGTATCAGCTCTGGTGGTAAAGACCTGAAATTCAATATCAGTGTCTGCAACCTTGAAGGCTATTTCAGCGCCTTCTGAACGTCCTATCCAGTTGGTCTGTATTTTTTTTGTTTTTTCAGGCCAATCAATGGTATCCAGCTTGTCCAGAAGTTCCTGAGCATAATTGGTTATTTTAAAGAACCACTGAGTAAGGTCGCGCTTTGTTACCTCTGTGTCACACCTTTCACAGCATCCGTCAACCACCTGCTCATTTGCAAGAACGGTATTGCATTTCGGACACCAGTTAACAGGTGCATTTTTCCTGTAGGCAAGACCTTTCTTATACAGTTGAAGGAACAACCACTGTGTCCATTTGTAATAGTCCGGCATGCAGGTTTTTATTTCATAATCCCAATCAAAGGTAGCGCCCATTTCCTTGAGCTGGCCTTCCATTGTCTCGATATTTTTAAGAGTAGAGTCTTGTGGATGAATACCTGTTTTTATTGCATAATTTTCTGCAGGAAGTCCGAAGGCATCAAAGCCCATAGGGTGGAACACGTTATATCCCTGCATTCTTTTCATTCTGGCCCAAGAATCAGTCAAACCGTAATTGTACCAATGACCTACATGAAGATTGGCCCCTGATGGGTAAGAAAACATCTCCAGACAGTATAGTTTCTTGTCTGTATTTTCGGGGTTGAACTTGTAGATACCTGTTTCTTCCCACTTTTTTTGCCACTTGCTATCTATATCTGCAGAGTATGGCATTTAATCAACTCCTTTATTATATTTAGTATCAATATCAATAACTTATAAAAACCCGTCTCTTAATAAAAGAGACGGGTTAATCCGCGGTACCACTCTTGTTAGCCTTGGAGGCTCACTCAAAAGTCTTGTAACGAAAGACCTACGGCTGAATTTTATATCAGCAGCTCCACGGCGAGTTCAAAGAACGCAGTCAACTGCAATTTCACCAAGTATGCAGCTCTCTTTAGTGACTAAATTTTCTTTTACTACTCCGCTTCATAACTTTAATAACAAATTAATTATTTTACAGTGCAATCTATATTAGATTATCATAATAGTTTGATTATTTCAACTTTTTTCACGGTTTTGGTTCTCCATCAGGGCAATATACTGTGCCATATTTTTAACCTTGTTGGTCTGTTTGGAAATGGTTATGGTAAGGTTAAGGTTTATACCCAGCTCAAATAGAATAAGTACCAAAAATACTGCATTTGCAGGTTCGATTATTCCTATTAGGTCTGCAACCCAATGAGGGATGACAGGGAAAGCAGCAATGATTATAAACATTACAGAGGATACAATCCAAAGAATACTGTACTTGAGGTCCAGCTTTGTTTTTTGTACCATCTTTAGTATTGATGTAAGTAAAATAAAACCTATAAGAAGAATACTTATCTGTAACCGTATGTTCATGTTTTTACCTTCCGTAAGAAAATTTAATTAGAAAACCGTCTTATGCGAGGTCTCATGCGGCTCAAAATTATTGCCAGTGTAACTTTGACCATATAGTAAACGGACAGAGACCTGTTTATTGAAGAATTTCCACGGGCCCTTTTTTTCATTTCTACAGGAACTTCTGTTACTCTTAATTTTTTTTGTTTTAAAATCATTATGGATTCCGGTTCGGGATAGTCCTGAGGATAGTTTTTTGAAAATAGCTCAATGATTTTTCTGTTGCAGGCTCTGAAGCCGGAAGTTGAGTCCGTGACTCCCGACCCTGACAACAGCCATATCAAAAAACGGAAGTACTTTATGCCCAACCGTCTGATAAAAGTAGATTGGTAGCCTTTCTTATCCAAAAATCTTGAGCCAATAACCATATCTGCATTTCCATCTTCAATAATATTAATCATTTCAGTTATAAAGGAGGCCTTATGCTGACCGTCGCCGTCAAACTGTATAACTATATCGTAGCCTTTTTCAAAGGCGTATTTATAGCCGGTTTGAACAGCTCCTCCTATACCTATGTTAAAGGGAAGATTAATATGGGGAATGTGGTTTTGCCGCAATATTAATCCTGTTTTGTCCGTTGAACCGTCATTTATAACCATATAATGATACCCTGGAGCATTTTGCTCAATATCATTTATCACATCAAGAATATTATCCTGCTCATTGTAAGCAGGTATTATTATTATACTTTCCATTTATTCCTCCGAAGCAGGTATTTATCCAAACTTATTCTACCCTTTGGCTATATAAAATACTCCTGCCAGAATGAGTATAGTACCAAAAATTTTACGGAGGTCGATATTCTCTTTAAAAATCCAAAAGCCAACAAAGAGGCTTAGGGCATAAGCAACGCTGTTTAGGGGGTATGCAGTTGAAAACGGCAGCTTGGAAAGTACATATAGCCATAAAACCGTAGAGATACCGTAAACAAAAACTCCTGCAAGTATCAGTGGGTTCAGTAAAAGCTTTAAACTATAGCCCTCCATTTTTTCAAGCCCGATTTTCCACAGCGTCTGTCCTAACACAGTAAGTCCTGAGTTTAAAATTGCCAGTAGTATATATTTACCCTGCATGTATGCCGTCCCATATATAAGAAATTTTTATGTAATTTGTATTATGTCCTGAAGATTATATAGAAATACGTATGAACACATCTAAGGTAATTTACATAAAATAGACTATAATAACATTTTTGGAGATAAAGAGATGGAGAAATTTGTCGTTATTATGGCAGGAGGCTCAGGAACAAGACTATGGCCGCTGTCAAAAGAAAAAAAGCCAAAGCAGTTTATATCTGTTGATGACGGCGAATGTATGCTGGTTCAGACAATTAATCGAGTATGCCGGAGCGTTCCACCTTCCAATTGCTTTATTGTAACAAATCAAAGTCTTGTAGAACTGACCAAAGAAGTTGTAAAGGACATAATCCCATATTCAAATATAATTCCTGAACCAAGGAAGAAGAACACTGCTGCATGTATTGCATATACAGCTATACTGCTTGAAAAAAGACTGGGAGAAGCAGTTCTGTGCTTTGTTCCGGCGGATGGCTATGTGAAAGATAAGCTTGGCTACACCGAAACAATAAATCTTGCATTCAGGACGGCGGAGGAAAAGAATAGTCTTGTTGTAATAGGAATCAATCCCACATATCCCTCTACCGCATATGGTTATATAAAAGTTGATAAGGGAGCAGATTCAGAAGAGCAAATTCTCAAGGTTATAAGATTTACTGAGAAACCAAAGGAGGAAACGGCCCGTTTAATGCTTGAAGCAGGTGACTACCTGTGGAATGGAGGTATTGTGGCCGGAACATCAGGGACAATAATTAATCATATCAGACAACATATATCCGAGCATTATACATCTATCTCAAAGGCACTTATACATGAAGGAAGTGAAAAATTTAACACATATATTGATAATGCATATAATGAAATACAGGATATTTCATTTGACAGTGCTGTACTGGAAAAGAGCAAAGACATATATGTAATAAGGGCTTCTTTCGACTGGGATGATATAGGGAGTATTGATACATTGTCGGGAACACTGGAAAAAGATGAGGATGGCAACTCTTGGAAGGGTGACTATATAGCTCTGCAAACTACCGATTCTGTAATTTATGCCGATGGGATTCTTATTGCGGTAATAGGTCTGGATAATGTTATAGTTGCCGGTACAAATGAGGCTATTATTGTTTGCCCAAGAGGGAGGGCACAGGAAGTCAAAGACTTGGTTGAAATAATGAAAAAGAATGGATATGAAAATTTCTTGTAGCAAAACTGGTATTGGGGAGGGTATTGAATTGGAACAGAATAAATTTTTACTTATCAATACAACGGGAGACGGATTTTGGTATGACATGCATCATACCCTGTCTAATCTTTTGCTTGCAGAGCTTACACAAAGGATTCCTGTTATTTATTGGGGAAGCAAGAGCATGTATAGTACGGAGGATGCCTCAAACGCTTTTGAACAGTATTTTCTTCCCCTATCAAAATATGGTATGGATGAATTGGTAGAGAATATTAATCACAATGAGAACATAGAGATAGCGAACAAATACACAGATATAGATAGCATTATATGCCGTATGGATGAAGCCTGCCCGTATTTTGGTTTGAATTCCGTAGAAATTTATAGGATTATGCTTAAAAAATATATACGGCTTCGACCTGAAGTTGAAAAAGAGATAGATGATTTCTACACCATAAATATGAAGGGTAAAGAAATTATATCAGTACATATAAGAGGAAGTGACAAGATATTGGAGGTTAGTCATCTTCATGAACTGAACAAACTCTATCCGGCGAAAATAAACAATTATTTGAAAGAAAGGCAGGAGGCCTGCATTTTTCTTATGACCGACTGCAAAGACATACTGGCAGAGTATAAAAACATTTATGGCGACAGGTTAATTAATACTGACTGTAAAAGGGTTCTGAAAAATGGAGGAGGAGTTCACTTCCAGGAATATGTTAACAACAGGTTGAAAGGAATTGAAATTATAAAAGATACATGGCTTGCAGCAAAAAGTGACTATTTTGTAGGAAATGGCTTCTCAAATGTTTCCAGAGCAGTATGCGAACTAAAAGACTGGCAAAACCAGAATGTAACACTGCTTTTTTGACTTGATTTGAGAGCCGTGTATTATTGAATTTCGGAGGCTGATATATATGGAAAATGAAAAACTTATTGAGCTGTACAAAACTATGCAGACTATACGCAGCGTGGAACGCAAAATAGAAGAAGAATATAAAAATGACGAAATGAAAACCCCTATTCATCTTTCCATAGGGCAGGAGGCAATTGCGGCAGGAGTTTGCATACATCTACGTAACGAGGATTACCTTTTCGGAACTCATAGAAGCCATGCACAGTATATTGCAAAAGGCGGAGATATCAGGAAAATGATTGCTGAATTATACCTTCGTAAAACAGGATGTACTTCCGGCAGAGGAGGCTCCATGCATCTGATGGCTCCTGATAGAGGAATATTCGGCTCGACGGCCATAGTTGGAGGAAGCTTGCCTCTGGGAACGGGAACTGCTCTGGCATCTAAGATTCAAAAAAATGACAGGGTTACGGCTGTATTTTTCGGAGATGGTGCTGCTGATGAAGGAACGTTCCATGAAAGCCTGAATTTTGCATCACTTAAAAAACTTCCGGTTATATATGTATGTGAAAATAATTTTTATGCTATAAACTCCCACCAAAAGGAACGTCAGTCAGGAGACAATATTTATAAAATTGCTCAGGGGTATGGGATTCCGTCATATCAAATAGATGGGAATGATGTGCTTAAAGTATACGAGTACGCAGAAAAAGCTGTTGAGCAGTGCAGAAGAGGAGAGGGGCCTGTTTTGCTGGAGTGCGTAAGCTACAGATGGAAGGGCCATATCGGCACTGTGGATGATTTGGGCGTGGGATTCAGACCTCAGGAGGAGTATGATTACTGGATTTCAAAGTGCCCCATCAAATGGTATAAAGAATATCTCAAAAGCAGAAATATTCTTAACGATGCACTGGAAAAATCTATCCATAAAGAAATAGATAAGTTGGTAAAGGACGCTTTTGAATTTGCAATTAATTCACCCAAACCACAACCTGAAGAATTACTTGATTTTGTTTATGCAGATTAATGCAGTTTCATTTATGTATACTGATAGGAGGTAGTTTACATGCCTTGGACTACAATTGAAGTTGAAAAACAGGATAAATTTGTAATAATGGATGACTCCCAAAATGGAAGAATGCTTTCATATAAAGATGCTTTGTATGAAGCAATGGACCAATCTCTTGAAAGAGACCCTAGGGTTTTTGTTATGGGAGAGGGCGTGGATGACCCGGGAGGAGTTTTTGGAACTACAAAAGGATTGCATGAAAAGTATGGCCGTGAAAGGATTTTTGACACGCCTATCGCGGAAAATGCTCTGACAGGAATAGCAGCGGGAGCTGCAATGGCAGGATTAAGGCCTGTTTTTGTTCATAGCAGAATGGATTTCTTGCTGCTTTCATTTGACCAGTTGGTAAACCATGCTGCAAAATGGAGCTATATGACAGGAGGAAAGGTCAGTGTGCCAATGGTAGTGAGAACAGTGAGCGCAAGAGGATGGGGCTCAGGAGCCCAGCATTCACAATGCTTACAGGGTATGCTTATGAATGTTCCCGGACTGAAAATAGCCGCTCCTGCCACGCCTTATGATGCCAAGGGCTTGCTTATCTCAAGCATAATTGACAATAATCCTGTTCTGTTTGTTGAGCACAGGTGGCTCTATAAAACGGTGGGGAATGTACCGGACACACTTTATTCAATACCGTTTGGAAAGGGTGTTGTAAGAAGAGCGGGAAAGGATGTTACTATTGTTGCGGTATCCTATATGCTGGTCGAAGCCTTAAAGGCGGCAGAAAAGCTTCAAGCCCAGAACATATCTGCTGAGGTTATAGATTTAAGGACAATAAAACCGATAGACGAAGATATTATATTAGAATCCCTTGCAAAGACAGGCAAACTTATAATAACAGATACCGGATGGAAGACTGGCGGTGTTGCCGCAGAAATTGCAGCCCTTGTTGCTGAAAAGGCTGTTCATATGCTGAAAAAGCCTGTTGTAAGAGTTTGCTGTCCGGATATACCGACTCCGGCCGGAGATTTGCAGGAAAAAGCCTTTTATCCTGACTTTGAAACTATATGCACAAAGGCTGTTGAATTAATGAAATAATGAAAGGGGGCTTCCTTTTGGATAAATATATTAAAGAAGACTGCATGGAGTATTTAAACAAAATAGATATGTCTCCTCTTTATAACAAAACTGTATTGATTACAGGTGCCAACGGATTAATTGGAACTTATATCATATACATGCTTCATCTTGCCAACCTTATAAAGGGAGCTGAAATTAAAATTCATGCTATAAGCAGAAGCAAGCCTTGCGAGGCGTTGGCGAGCATATTTGAGCAAAATTACAGCTTTTATTCTGAAGACCTTAATAATATGGATTTTGATAAGTTCAAAGTGAAGGCTGACTATATCATACATGGAGCAACTTACGCACAACCCGGTAAATTCCTTAGAAATTATCTGGATACTATTCACTTAAACACCATAGTTACTGAAAAGCTGCTTCAGAAAGCTAAAAGGGACAGTTCGGTAATATTATTCCTTAGCTCCTCTGAAATCTACGGTGAGCCTGATAGTGATAATATACCTACAACTGAGAGCTACCCGGGTTTTTGTTCTCCTGTAAACGTAAGGGCTGTGTATTCAGAGTCAAAAAGGATGGGAGAGACTTTGTGTTTTGCTTACAGGCACTATGAAGGTGTAGAGGCCAAAGTCGCAAGGATATCCATGACTTACGGGCCGGGAGTAAAGGGAGACGATGAACGTGTTCTTGGGCAGTTTATAAGACGGGCACTGGAAAAAAAGAATATTACCATGTTGGATGACGGAAGTAAAATAAGAACTTTCTGCTATATAGCAGATTGTGCTTTGGTGCTCTTGCATATTATTGCGTATGGTAATGATTTTGTGTATAACGTTGGAGGCTGGGACAGCATAAGTATAAAAACACTTGCCCAAGAAGTTTGTTCTGTTACCGGAAGTACTCTTACCATTGACAATCAGCAGAAGAAACAGGCTATTGAAGAAATAAAGGTTTCTCCCGACAAGGTTCAACTTGATATAAGCAAGATTTGTTCCGAATTTGGGCTTACAGACTTTAAGTCGTTAAGGGAAGGCCTTGTAAGAACTGTTGAATGGAATAAAAATAAGTGGAATTTGCAAATGAAATAAATGAATGATATATTATATGTAATTTATTTGAATAAATGTAAATCAATATCATGGATGTCAGGTGGGGGGCATCAGACTAAAGATGAATACATTAGCTATTAATATTGCAGTCATAGATGATGGAGTTAACGAGAAGCTCTATAAAAGGGACAGACTTTCGTACAATCTGGAAATAACTCATGATTTAACTGTTTGTGACAGAGTGGGTTATGACCAGTTTTTGCCGTCCCATGGTACAACCTGTGCTGCAATAATAAAAAAGTATGCTCCTGAGGCTGATTTAAGCAGTATAAAAATATTGGATTCAAGCTCAAGAACAGGAATGAAAGCACAGCTTATCCATGCAATCAAATGGTGTGCTGACAACAGTATACGTATTGTAAATTTGAGTTTAGGAACAATAGATTACAGAGATTTTAGTGAAGTAAAGGAAGCCGTGGATTATGCATATGAGAAAAATGTAATAGTAATCGCCGCATGTAACAATCGCAATATTTATACATGTCCTGCATCTTTCGAAAAGGTTATAGGGGTAAGGTGTGATTTAAAGGAAGCAATAAAAGAGGGCGAGTATACCTTTAATATTGATTGTATGGACGGAATAAATATATCTGCGTGTGCAAAACACAGCCTGAAAAAGTATGATGGAACGGAAAAAGTGACAGCTGAATGTAACAGCTACGCAGCGCCTATGGTCACAGCGTATGTATATAATATTTTGAGAAATCATCCTGATATGTGTTTTGATGAAATTATGGAGAAACTACAGCAGGAGGCAAACAAAAGGAATTACACAGAGTGTGTTCATTCCTTAAAAAGTAAAGAGCCGGATATACCTATTATTTTGGTCAATAATAGTGGCTTTGATTATTTTGAAAAAGGTCTTACCGGCAAATTCAGGAGTGACGGATTTAATGCTTTATGTTTATATGAGAACATAAAAGAATCCGATTTTTGTAACGGGTACATAAATATCAGGCATTATTCAAAGCAACAGTTACCCGCCTTAGAAAAGAGCATTTATAACATATTCAATATATTTGAACCTGATATATTGCTTCTTTCACAGGGCAATCAAAAAAATGATAATTCATTAATGAAGGGAATAATGGACTTGGACTTTGACATTGAAATACGTGTAAATGATACTTTAGCTGTAGAAGTAAAGAGCTCTTATGAGATTCGTATTTTCAATGATTTCGATAATAATCAATTAGAAAATTTGTATTCTTACATACTGGAATTGTTTGAAAAAGAAGAGTAGTAATGCAGTAATCAAGAACCCATGGGGATTTCCCGTGGGTTTTTTATTTTTATAATCACATATCGGCACAGGCTTACATAAAATAACATGAAATGCATTTATATTGAGGTGATAATAAAAATGTCAAGTGACAGATTCCTGCTTATAAAAGCTTGGAGCTATATTCTTTGGGCGGATGTAGATCATGTGTTGGGGCAACTTCTTGTTTCTGAACTTACCAACAGGATTCCGGTTGTATACTGGCCTACCCATTGTTTGCACAATGGGTATATCCTGACCAACGGCTTTGAACTGTACTTTGAACCTGTTTCCAACTACTCCATATTTGACGTAGCAAAGCCTGAGTACACATATTATCCGCCAATATGGGACCATGAAAATTTATTTGTTGAAGATCAAAATAAAGATACCTGGATTTACAGAAATATCGGAGATTTACTTAACAGCCAAGAAAATGTCGTAGTAACGGATGTTTATTATAACATACATGAATTAATTCCGTTTATAACAAATGATCACCCGTGTTACGGAATGAGTGCTAAACAAATATACAGATATCTGTTCAGCAAATATATAAGGCTGAGATCAGATATAAATACGGAGGTGCAGGGTTTTTATAATTCATGGCTAAAAGGTAACCATCCTGTCCTTGCGGTTCACGTAAGAAGGGTTGAAAAAGATGTGGTATTTGATACCAGATCTAGAAAAGTAGGAAACGAGTATTGGAATAAAATTTATGAGAAATATAAGCAAAAACCTAAAAAAAACAGAAAAAAGTTAAGTAATATGTTTGCAAAAGGTAAGGTTAAAGAGCCCAACAGAGGCTACCATAAGGAGATTAAAAAATATATTAACAAATATAATGTCAAGAAGATATTCCTGCTTACGGACTGTGAAGACACACTGAGGGAGTATAAGAATATATACGGCTCTATGCTTGTCTATACAAATTGTAAAAGGATAAAAAATGACCAACCCGTGTATCATATGGAAAATCCAATGGTAGTAAGGCGAAGAGGCATGGAAATTATCAAAGACACATATATCGCTGCAAAATGTGATTTTTTCATAGGAAATGACTTTTCAAACGTGTCACACGGCGTTACACGTATAAAGGATTGGGCGGATAAAAACATAAAAATGATGTATTGGATATCCAGAAAGAGAAAGTATCCTGTAAATGTAATGCTTGTTGTAAAAAATGATAAACCCACTATTTTTACCCGTATAGCCCAAAGAGTTAAAAAGTTTATAAAAAAGTTTAAAAAGAGTAAAGAGAGCAGAGGTGAGCTAAATGCCAAATGATAGATTTTTGTTAATAAAGTCATGGGGATGCGGATTCTGGTCTGATGTAGATCACGTAATGGGTCAGTTACTGGCGGCTGAACTTACCAATAGAATTCCTGTTATACACTGGGGGCCAAATAGTCTATATGCAGAATCATTTAAAACAAACGCCTTCGATCTCTACTTTGAACCCGTCTCCAACTATACTATAGACGATGTAATAAAATATAATTATACTTATTTCCCTCCTGTATGGAGTTATGACAATGTAATGGTTGAAGATTTGGATAAGATAACCTGGGCATACAGGAATCTTGGTGAAATGATGAATACCAGTGCAAATGTATTGGTTAGTGATGTCCATTATTTTATAAAGCCGTTAATCAATTATATAAAAAAAGACCATTGGGCATACGGCATGACAGCACACCAGATTTATCGGACCTTGTTTGATAAATATCTGAAGCTTAAGCCTGATATTGAACAGGAGATTCAGGATTTTTATGATGAAAAACTCAAGGATAAAGGGCTAACTCTGTCTGTCCACATCAGGGGTGGGGATAAAGTAAGGGAAGTTGAGAATCTTGGGCGTTTGAACAAGCGATACTATAAGGAAATAGAAAACTTCAGCGCCATGAATGATATAAAGAAAATACTGCTTCTTACGGATTGTGAAGATATTTTGAAGGAATTTTTAAGATTGTATGGAGACAAAGTAGTTTATACAGAATGCAGAAGAGGTGCGTTAAGTGCAACTGAGGATGCACCGCATCTACAGGATTATTCAGCAAAAAGACGTAAGGGCATAGAAATTATAAAAGACACATATCTTGGAGCAAAATGTGATTACTTTATTGGAAACGGCTATTCCAATGTTTCATATACAATTAAAAGGCTCAAGGACTGGCCGGACCCAAACATTATTCTTTTTTACAGAGATTTAAACGATGAAAAAAAACTTGCTAAAAAGAGAGTAAAGGAAGAGAGTAACAGAAGGCTGATGGAAAGCAAAAATCACAGGTTGGAGTACTCGGAATTTTATGGAGGTGTTAACACATATGTCGAATAGTAGATTTCTTCTGATAAAGTCACTGGGAGGCAGCATATGGAATGATGTGGACCATGTGATATGTCAGATGTTTGCCGCCGAACTGACAAACCGGATTCCGGTAGTATACTGGGGAATGGAAAGCCTCTACAGTGAATCCATTAATACAAATTCATATGAAACATTTTTTGAGCCTATATCCCAATATAACTTCCACGATGTAGTACGTCCGGAGTATTCTTACTACCCTGTGGTATGGAGGTTTGAAAATGTACTGGCTGAAGATACAGATAGATACAAAATGGAAAATAGAGAACTCAACGGTATGATGAGAAGTGAAGCCAATGTGGTTGTAAGTGATACTTATTACCCTTTGAGAGCACTTTTGCCATATGTAAGAAGTGGCCATTGGGCCTATGGGAAAACTCCGTATCAGATATACAGGTTTATATTTGACACATATATAAAATTACAGCCGTCAATACTAAAAGAAGTTCAAAAATTTGTAAATACTAATCCGGATTTCAGAGACGAAAGACCTATTTTAGGGGTACATGTAAGAGAGAAGGCAATAGTAAACGAGGTGGCTCAATTATATGACCTGAATGAGTTTTACAAGCCGAATATATGGCAGTTTATTGTAAAGTACAATGTACGACACTTGTTTCTCATAACCGATTCAAATGCCGTTTATAAGCAATATAAAAAGCTGTATAACAAAAACGATATGTTAATATGTACCGACAGCAAGAAGGTACCTCTTAAAGAGAGAGTTCCTACTGCCCTTCTCAGCTACCCAAATAAGCGTCACAAAGGAGTAGAGCTTGTGAAGGATACTATTGAAATAATTAAAGATACTTATATAGCTTCAAAATGTGATTTCTTTATTGGAAATGGATATTCAAGTCTCTCAAATACCGTATTAAGGTTAAGAGACTGGCCTGAATCAAATATAAAGCTTTTATATTGATATAAGGCGTAAAAGCTAATGGGTGGTGAAAAATTCTGTATGGATGAAAAAGAGAATATGTATATGGGGCTTATAAGAAGCAGATGCCCTTACATTAATATAACAAAAGTGGAATACCTGATAAATGAGGGTAGACATAGCGATGTAATTATCATAAATGACAATTATATTTTCAAATTTGCCAGATACGACTGGAGCGTTGCTTATTTGGAAAACGAGGCCAAGGTTACTAATTTTATTCGTAATCGTATAGAACCTCTTGTTCCTGCGCACGAGCCTCTTGGAAAAGAAATGGTAAAATACAATATAATAAAAGGAAAACCTATATACAGAAACCTTTTGCTGCAAATGAACGGTAAATATCAGGAGGCTTTGGCACAGCAGATAGGTAATTTTCTTAAAACACTTCATACCATACCGGTGAAAGATGCGGAAAACAGGGGAATTGGTGAATTCCAAAATGTCATAACACAAAATGATTGGAAGCAAATTATTGAAGAGATATACAGAAAGGTATTTCCTTATTGCTCGGATTATACAAAGGAGTATATAAAGCAGGTATTTAAACCTGTTGAGAATAATGATGACTTTTTGTCCTACGAACCTACCCTTATACACGGTGACTTTTCTGCCTGTCACCTGCTTATAGACAGCAGATTAAAGAAATTAACCGGTGTGTTAGGTTTCGGACTTTCCGGATTGGGGGACCCTGCTTATGATGTGGGAATACTTATTGATAATCTTGGTGAAGCCTTTTTAAAACGTGTAGCACGGTATTATCCTAACATGGAGAATTTAGTTGACAGGGCAAGATTTTATGTTGCTGTGAATGATATTCTATGGGTTAGGGACATTGCAGATATGATTATAACCAGAGACTTTACCAAGCTCAGGTTCAATGTCAAGGAGAGGGATATAATGCCCATAGGCTTTAAATGGTAAAATATACTTATTCTTCGTCCATATGGTTACTCAAATGCAGAATATATTGCCATAATGGGAATATATTATGATGAGAGAGTAATTTTAGGAGATGAGAGATATGTATTATACTCCCGAAGATTTTAAATGTCTTTGCATAAAAAAGTCCCTTCTTAACGGATATTGCAGAAAACAAGTTGATGCGATCCTTGCCCAAGTGGGTGAGGACTACATAGGTATGGCTAAAGAAACCCAGGAAATGAAAAACAAAATAGATATACTCAATGAAACTGTTCAACACTATAAAATACTTGAGGAATCATTACAGCATTCTATTATAGTTGCACAGCACACAAGCGAACAAATAAAGACAAATGCGTGTGAGAAAGCAAAAAATATAACTGATGAGGCAGAGGTAAGTGCCACAAAAATAATTGAAACTGCCAATCTTGAGGTCATTAAGGCAAGAGGAAAACTGGATGAAATAAAAGGTCAGTTGTATTCCTTTAAAACAAAGTCTGAGGCGTTGATAAGTGCACAACTTGATGTACTAAAGCAATTATTCAGTGAAGAAAATAATGGGTAGAATAAAAGTGAGGCAGTCTGATTTGATACTGCCTCACTTTTATTATCAAGAATTCTATCGAGAATAATTTTTAGCCAATAATGTATTTCAAATAATATTCATATTCTCTTCGAAGGCCTTCTTCCATATCAATCCGAGGTACCCACCCTGTCTTATGTATTTTAGAGTTATCCAGTACACGCCTTGGGGTACCATCAGGTTTGGTTGTATCAAAGACAAGTTCGCCGGTGTATTCTGTTACTTGCTTTAATGTTTCAGCAAGGTTACGTATGCTGATTTCTTTACCTGAGCCGATGTTGACAAACTCGTTTCCTTCATAATTCTGCATAAGATACAAACAGGCATCTGCCATATCATCAACATACAGAAATTCTCTTAAAGGATTTCCTGTGCCCCATAATTCAACATATGGCTTGTTATTTACTTTAGCCTCATGGAACTTAATAATCATTGAAGGTATAACATGAGAGTTATTAATATTAAACCTGTCATTGACGCCGTAGAGGCTTGCAGGCATTGCAGAAATAAACCGTGTACCATACTGCCTGTTGTAAGATTGGCACATTTTAATGCCCGATATTTTTGCAAGAGCGTATGCTTCGTTGGTAGGCTCTAATTCACCGGTCAGAAGATATTCTTCCTTTATGGGCTGAGGACATAATTTTGGGTATATACACGAACTGCCCAGAAACAGCAGCTTTTTTACTCCATATTTAAAAGCACTTTTTAATAAATTGCACTCTATAAGCATATTTTCCATTATAAAATCCGCAGGAAAGGAGTTGTTGGCATGGATTCCGCCAACCTTTGCAGCTGCAATAAATACAAAATCCGGTTGTTCATCCTTAAAAAATTCGTCTGTTAAGGTCTGATTTGTAAGGTCCAGCTCTCTGTGACTTTTACATAATATGTTTTCATACCCGTTCTTTTGAAGTCTCCTTACTATTGCAGAACCAACCATGCCATTGTGTCCGGCTACATAGATTTTACTATCCTTATTCATTATTTCATCTCCCCATTTAAATCACTTTCAACCATCATTTTAACAAGCTCCTCAAAAGAGACTTTCTGTTCCCATTTGAGTTTACTTTTTGCTTTGGACGGATTACCCAAAAGCAAATCTACCTCTGTTGGACGGAAGAATTTACTGCTGATATTGATAAGCTCCTTTCCGTTAGCACTGTCCACAGCCTTTTCCTGTTCTCCGGAGCCTTGCCACTCCAGCGTTATACCTACACGTTTAAATGCAAGGTTACAGAATTCCCTTACGGTGTGAGTTTCCCCGGTTGCTATAACAAAATCGTCGGGTTCATTCTGCTGAAGCATGAGCCACATTGCTTCTACGTAATCCCCTGCAAAGCCCCAATCCCTTTTGGCGTCAATGTTACCAAGATAAAGTTTGTCTGTTTTCCCATTTACTATGTCGGATATTCCTTTAGTTATCTTACGGGTTACGAAGGTTTCTCCGCGTCTGGGAGACTCATGATTGAAAAGAATTCCGTTACATGCAAAGAGGTCATATGCTTCACGGTAGTTTACCGTAATCCAGTACGAATACATTTTTGCTACTCCGTACGGGCTTCTGGGATAGAAGGGAGTAGTCTCACTTTGAGGAGTTTCTCTTACCTTACCGAATAATTCGCTTGAGGAAGCCTGATAGAACTTGATACGAGGATTAATTTCTCTGATACTTTCCAAAAGTCTTACAGTTCCCAATGCATCCACATCTCCGGTATATTCGGGAACATCAAACGATACTTTGACATGACTTTGGGCACCCAGATTGTAAACTTCATCGGGCTCTATCCTATAAATTAGTTTACTGAGGCTTCCGGAGTCGGATAAATCTCCGAAATGAAGAGAAATTTGTGAGTTTTCACCGGCCTTATCCTCAAGAAGGTGGGATATCCTTTGAGTATTCAAGCTACTGCTTCTTCTGGCAATACCATGAACTTCGTATCCTTTATTTAATAAAAACTCAGACAGATATGACCCATCCTGACCTGTTATCCCTGTAATTAAAGCTTTTTTCATGCATACATCTCCTTTTTGTACAAATACTAATGCAGCTTAAAAAAGCTGACATTCTGATAACATAATATGTTTGTAAGTTCGTTATGGTACTGACTTATAAAAATATTTAATTTCTTAGCCTCGGCGTTATAATATATAGTAGTAAAAATGAAATTATCTGATGGAGGTACACCAAATGTACACCAGAAACGAACAGTTTATGCAAGAAGCAATTAAACAGGCAAAAGAGGCTTATGCAAAGGGTGAATCTCCGGTAGGAGCAATTGTAGTAAAGGATGGAGAGCTTATCGCCAGCGGCTGTAATCAAAAGGAAGAAAAACAGGATGTTACGTCCCATGCCGAAATAGAAGCTTTAAAAAAGGCCGCAAAGAAGCTTGGAACATGGCGGCTGGACGGTTGTGACATGTATGTTACTTTAGAGCCTTGTGCCATGTGTGCAGGTGCTATAATTCAGTCAAGAATAAAAACACTTTATATAGGGGCAATGGACAAAAAGGCGGGCGCTGCAGGCTCAGTTATAGATTTATTCAGAGTTCCCCAATTTAATCACAGAGTTGACGTAGTATATGGATTAATGTTCGAAGAATGTGGAAATATATTAACAGAATTTTTTAAGCGGCTAAGAAAATAATAAAAAAGAACTTATATTAAAGGACGGGAACTTATGATAAATAAAATAGAAATACAAAAAGAACAAGCTTTAAATGCCATAAAGAACGGGGAGTTTGACAAAAGTATAACAACTTCAAAGGAAATGGTACTTATAGTACTGACACAGGATTGGTGCCCACAGTGGCAGGCGCTGAAAACCTGGCTGTATGATAGTACGGATGTGAAGGCGGATATTGATGTATATGAGTTGGAGTATAACACCACCGACTATTTCGAAGAATTCAAAACCTTCAAGGAAGAGCAATTGGGAAATTCGGAGATACCATACTTGCGGTTTTACAGAAACGGAGCCTTGATAGAGGAAACAAATTATATATCCAAGGATAGGTTTACGGAAATTATAGGACAATAAGTGAAAAAGACATGTAAATTATGCTAAACTATCCTTATTGAAATGTATCATCCTTATTTTGGGGATGATACATTCCCGGATATCATAGAATATTTCTACAGGGAGGCGTTATATTTGACAAAAACAGATTGTAATTATTTCAGTAATCCTATATTGCCGGGGTTTTATCCTGACCCGTCAATATGCCGCGTAAACGATGACTATTACCTCGTTACATCCAGCTTTACATACTTCCCGGGACTGCCGATTTTTCACAGCAAGGATTTAGTAAATTGGAAACAGATAGGACATGCTCTGGACAGGACAACCCAGCTGGACTTAGATGAACTTGAGCAATCTCAGGGAATATATGCTCCAACCATCAGATATAACAAAGGCTTATTTTATATTGCATGTACCAACGTAGGAAAAAAGGGCAATTTCATAATAACAGCGGAAAAACCGGAAGGCCCGTGGTCAGAACCATACTGGGTGGACGATGCCCCCGGCATAGATCCGTCACTTTTCTTTGATGATGACGGGAAGGTATATTTTATGGGAACCAATGATGCACCTGATGGAACCTATTATGGAGACAACGAAATCTGGATGCGGGAACTGGACACTCAAAAGATGCAACTGACAGGCCCTCGATATGGGTTGTGGAGAGGTGCATTGAAAAATGCCGTATGGCCGGAAGGACCACATATCTATAAAATTAACGGATATTACTATTTAATGATAGCCGAGGGCGGAACAGATTATCATCATTCAGTTACAGTTGCCAGAAGCAAAAGTGTAACAGGCCCTTATGAGGGTTGCAAGGGAAATCCTATTCTTACTCACAGGCATTTGGGAAGAAAATATCCTATTGCAAATGTAGGCCATGCAGATCTTGTTGAAACACAAAATGGCGAGTGGTGGATGGTAGCACTGGCATCAAGACCGTATGGAGGATACTTTAGAAACCTTGGCCGTGAAACATTTTTGATTCCCGTTACATGGGAAGACGGATGGCCGGTAGTAAGCCCATTAAGCGGGAAAGTGGAGTTTTCCTATGAAAGACCTAAGCTTCCTTCAGATAATCCTGTTAAAGCAGAAGTTTGTGACAACTTTGACAATGATAAGCTTGACTTTATATGGAATTTTGTACGCACTCCAAGAGAAAACTTCTACAGTCTCACTGACAGACCGGGATATTTAAGGCTAAAGCTGAGCCCTGTAAAAATAGTTGAGGAAAAAAACCCTGCTTATATTGGCAGACGTCAGCAACATATTAATTTTAAAGCAAAAACAATAATGGAGTTTTCTCCTGAGAACGAAAATGAAGCGGCAGGCATACTATTAATACAAAATAACAATTATCACATAAGGTTTGAATGCACTTGCTCCGGTGAAAAAAATATAATAAGACTGGTTGTATGTAATAACGGAGAGGAAAGCGTCATTTCCCAAAAGGAAATTATACATAAACGTATTCATATGGTAGTTCAGGCATGCGGACAGGATTACAGCTTTTATTTCGGAGATGAAAATCAGCTTACGGAGCTTGCCGTGAATGTAGACGGGAGAATACTCAGTACTGATGTTGCAGGAGGCTTTATCGGGGCATATGTAGGAATGTTTGCCAGCAGCAATGGTTTTGAAAGCGATAATACGGCAGATTTTGATTTATTTGAATATACAGGCTTATAGGCTAGGATTTATCCAACAACACATAAAACATTAAAAACTAAAGCTAAACTAGTCAGAAAACGTTAAATGCCCATTATTGACGCTCTATGAATATGATGCTATAATTATTCCTAAACCAAGACTTACAACTTTTGTAAGAATTAATTTTCATAATATAGCTTATGATGGAAAACAAGATGTATTGAGTTGTTAAAGAGAGTCGGCGGGTGGTGGAAGCCGGTACAATAAATGCATGTATAACTCATTCCGGAGGCCCGATACCCAAACAATTGGATTGACTAAGTATCGGCGGTGGCAACGATATAGCTGAGGAGCACGGACACGCGTCCGGTTGCTCACTGAGGATGCAGTTAATTTACTGCATTAAATCAGGGTGGTACCACGGCGGAATTATCCCCTCGTCCCTGCGTAATAGCAGAGATGAGGGGTTTTTTATAACTAATCTGAGTATAACCTAGAGTATAAAAGGAGGATTGCCATTGAAAATAACAGGAGCGCAGGCGTTGGTAAAGGCACTTGAGTTGGAGAACGTAACTACAATTTTCGGATATCCCGGTGCGGCAATCTGTCCATTTTATGATGCACTGCTGGATTCGGATATCAATCATGTACTTACAAGACATGAGCAGGGAGCGGCACATGCTGCCAGCGGATATTCAAGAGTTACCGGAAAGACGGGGGTATGTGTAGCTACCTCGGGACCGGGTGCGACAAACCTTATAACAGGGATTGCAACTGCATATTCGGATTCGATTCCAATGGTAGCTATAACAGGTCAGGTATCACTTGATTTGATAGGCAGGGATGTGTTTCAGGAGGTCGATATTACAGGAGCTACAGAACCCTTCTGCAAGCATAACTACTTAGTAAAAAACATTAAGGATTTGCCCAGAATAGTAAAAGAAGCATTCCATATTGCTTCCACCGGCAGGCCCGGCCCGGTACTGATAGATGTACCTGTGGACATACAGACAGATGAACTTGATTTTATATATCCCCATGAGGTAGATATTAAGGGATATAAGCCAAATTACAAAGGTCATCCCCAGCAGATAAGAAGGATTGCAGAGGCGATTACAAGCTCACAAAGACCAATAATATGTGCGGGAGGCGGAGTTATATCCGCTAAGGCATCAGAGGTAATGACAAGGCTTGCAGAGAAGTGCCAGATACCTGTTGTGACAACGTTAATGGGAATTGGGTCAATCCCTGTAGAGCATCCTTTGAATTTCGGAATGTTAGGCTCCCATGGTGTATATGCCGCTAACTATGCGGTACATAACACAGACCTCCTTATAATAATAGGGGCCAGAGTGGGAGACCGTGCTTTGGGAACTGCAGGCAAGATAGCTGAAAAGGCAGGAATAATTCATATTGACATCGACCCTGCCGAGATAGGAAAAAATGTAAGTACTACCATACCTGTTGTAGGAGATGCAGGCTTGATACTTGAGGACTTGTATAAGTCTATTCAAAAATGTAATACTTTACAATGGTTAGAAAGTTTGCAGCAGGCTGTTAAAAAGAACAAAGTTGAATTAACAGAGAAAAATAATTATGTAAATCCCAAGAAGCTTATAGCTGAACTTTCAAAAAGACTTAATGATGACGCAATAGTAGTTACGGAAGTCGGACAGAATCAGATATGGGCGGCAAACAATTTTATTGCAAGAACCCCGGGTTCTTTTATAACCTCAGGGGGATTAGGAACTATGGGATATGGCCTTCCGGCAGGAATTGGAGTCAAAACGGGGAAACCTGGCAGTACGGTAGTTGTTATAGGCGGTGACGGAAGTTTTCAGATGTCAATGCCGGAGTTGGGTACCATAAAACAAAACAGACTGGGAGTTAAAATCCTTATACTCAATAACAGCAGGTTGGGCATGGTTCGTGAAATGCAGAAGAACAAATATAAAAAGAGGTATTCGCAGGTATTTCTTGATGATAATCCTGACTTCGTTAAAATAGCCGAGGCATATGGATTCAAATCAAAAAGAATATCCTGTAATTCGCAGATAGACAGTGCATTGGACAGCTTTCTTGATGATGATAATGCATATCTGCTGGAATGTATAGTAGATCCTGAAGAAGAAACGGTTTAGACAGAGGGGGAATAAGAAATGGCAAAACATACACTTTCTGTACTGGTTGAAAACCGCTCCGGAGTATTGTCCAGAGTAGCAGGTTTATTCAGCAGGAGGGGGTTCAATATTGATAGCCTTGCAGTGGGGGTAACAGAGAATCCCGAAGTATCACGAATGACTATTGTAGTTGACGGAGACGAGTATACTGTTGAGCAGGTAAGCAAGCAGTTGAATAAGTTAATAGACATAATTAAAATAAGAGCTTTAGAAAATACTGACTCCGTAAGTCGTGAGCTTGCTCTGATAAAGGTTAATGCAACATCCTCTACAAGGTCTGAAATAGTTCAGATAGTTGAAATATTCAGAGCAAAAATTGTAGATGTATCAAAAAATACATTAACTGTTGAAATATCAGGTTCAGGGGATAAAGTCAGGGCTCTTGAAGATATGCTCAGACAGTTTGGTATAAAGGAAATCGTAAGAACAGGTACAATTGCTATTGAAAGAGGCAATAAGTATATTAAGGCAGGAAGTACGGAAGAAATATAGTTAACTAAAAACAATGTGATTCTTTAGAATTGCAATGATTAAAATATGGGAGGCTTAAAATTATGGCAAAAATGTATTATGACAGTGACTGCAATTTGAAACTACTGGAGGGAAAAACAGTAGCGGTTATAGGATACGGAAGTCAGGGGCATGCACATGCACAGAACTTAAAGGACAGCGGAGTTAATGTAATAGTAGGACTTACTCCTACATCTGCAAGAAGAAAGCAGGTTGAGGCTGACGGTCTGAAGGTATATGACACCGCAGAAGCAGCTAAAATGGCTGAAATCATTATGATACTTATTCCTGACGAAAAGCAGGCGGCAATGTATGAAGAGTGTATAGCACCTAACCTTGAAGCAGGTAACATTCTGATGTTTGCACACGGCTTCAATATAAACTTCAAGCAGATAGTTGCTCCGGCTGATGTTGATGTAATTATGGTTGCACCAAAGGGCCCCGGCCACACTGTAAGAAGTCAGTATAAGGAAGGAAGAGGCGTTCCTGCACTGATTGCAGTTGAAAAAGATGCTTCCGGAAAAGCAAAAGATTACGCTTTGGCATATGCTTCAGGCATTGGAGCGGGCAGAGCCGGAATACTCCAAACAACCTTCAGAGAAGAGACAGAAACAGACTTATTCGGTGAACAGGCTGTGCTTTGCGGCGGTGTAACAGAATTAATGAAGGCAGGGTTTGAAACATTGGTTGCAGCAGGCTACCAGCCTGAAATAGCTTATTTTGAGTGTATACACGAAATGAAGCTGATTGTAGACCTTATCAATCAGGGCGGTTTCGGTGAAATGAGATATTCTATCAGCGACACTGCAGAATACGGTGATTATGTAACAGGAAAGAGAATAATCACAGACGAAACAAGAAAAGAAATGAAAAAGGTGCTTAAAGAAATTCAGGATGGTAAGTTCGCTGCTAACTGGATAATTGAAAACAAAGCAGCCGGAAGAGCAAACTTTATAGCAATGAGAAGAAATGAAACTGAACACCAACTGGAGACAGTAGGAGCAGAGCTTAGAAAAATGATGAGCTGGTTAAAAAAGTAAAAAATATATAAAGAATATGTTTGGTGGGTTAGTATAACCATTAGGCTTTGCTAATCCGCCAAAACAATATTTTCAAAGAGCAATTTATTTATTTTAGACGTTTATGAATATGAGAATGTAAGGGGGAATTAATATGGCTAGAACAATTAAAATATTTGATACCACATTAAGAGACGGAGAGCAGACACCCGGTGTTAACCTAAATCTCCAGGAGAAGATGGAAATAGCAAAGCAACTGGTAAGACTAGGTGTAGACGTTATTGAGGGCGGATTTGCCATTGCCTCCCCCGGTGACTTTGAATCAATAATGACGCTTTCCAGAAACCTGAAAGGGGTTACAATAGCAAGCCTGTGCCGTGCCGTAGAAAAGGATATAGACAGAGCCTGGGAGGCAGTTCAGTATGCGGAAAGCCCAAGAATACACACCTTTATCGCTACTTCAGATATCCATATGAAATACAAGCTGAAAATGACTGAGGAAGAGGTACTGGAAAGAGCTGTTGCCATGGTAAAACGTGCCAAGGGCTATTGCTCCAATGTTGAATTTTCAGCAGAAGATGCCAGCAGAACACGGGAGGAGTTTCTTTATCGTATAGTGGAAGCCGTTATTAATGCAGGAGCTACCACCGTAAATATTCCTGATACAGTGGGATATTCAACACCCCGTGAATTTGGAAAGCTTATAAGTAATATTAGAAATAATGTACCCAATATTGACAAGGCGGATATAAGCGTTCACTGCCATAATGATTTGGGCCTTGCTGTTGCTAATTCGCTGGCAGCTGTTGAAAACGGTGCCGTACAGGTTGAGTGTACAATTAATGGACTTGGCGAAAGAGCAGGAAATGCTGCAATAGAAGAAATAATAATGGGTATAAATACAAGAAAAGACTACTATGATATAACACATAAAGTTGATACAACCCAGATATACAGGGCAAGCAGACTTGTTTCCAGTCTTACAGGTGTGAATGTACAACCAAATAAGGCAATTGTGGGAGCAAACGCATTTGCGCATGAATCGGGAATACATCAGCATGGTGTGCTTTCTGAAAAGACCACATATGAGATTATGACTCCCGAATCAGTAGGAATGGGTCAGAACAGAATGGTTCTGGGAAAACTTTCAGGGCATCACGCTTTTGAAGAGAGATTGAAAGAGATGGGGTACTCCCTGTCTGATGAAGAAGTAAAGACTGCTTTTGCAAAATTCAAAGATTTAGCTGACAAGAAAAAGGTAGTTACTGACAAGGATATTGAAGCACTGGTGGATGAAAACATTGCGGTTCCTGAAATCTTTGTAATAGACAGCTTTCAGATAAACAGCGGAAATAAAATGATTTCAACCTCAACCGTCAGCATTAAAAAAGATGAGGAAATTATAACCGAAGCCGCAACGGGGGATGGCCCGGTAGATGCTGCATTTAACGCAATTGAACGTGCTACGGGTGTAAATGCAGAATTAGTTCATTATAGGATAAAGGCAGTTACGGAGGGAAAGGATGCTCTTGGTGAAGTAACTGTGAAAATATCCCATAATGACAGCGTATTTATGGGCAAGGGCGTCAGCACTGACATCATTGAGGCTAGTGTTAAGGCATACCTGAATGCAATAAACAGATCAATAAGCGAAATTGGAGAAAGTATAATTAGCCAGTAAGGGGAGCTTGATAAAGAGCAGCCCCTTCAAGGGCTGCTTTTTTAAATTTGAAAACCTGATATTCCCAAAGATAACAGGTTAATTTATTTTATAAGAAAGGAGAAATTATATGGAGAATAACAAAATAATCATGTATGATTCAACTTTGAGAGACGGGGCTCAGGCGCTGGGAATATCATTTACAGTTGAAGACAAACTCAAGATTGTTTCAAAGCTTGATGAACTGGGCATTGATTACATCGAAGCAGGTAATCCGGGTTCAAATCCTAAGGATCTTGAGTTTTTTGAAAGAGTATTAAAATTGAAATTGAGAACCTCAAAAATAATTGCTTTTGGGTCAACCAGAAGAGCAAATATAAAAGCCGAGGAAGATGTTAACATACAATCTCTTCTATATGCAGGTACTGAGGCAATAGCCGTATTTGGAAAGTCATGGGACTTTCAGGTTACCGATATATTAAAAACTACTCTGGATGAAAATCTTAATATGATATATGACACTGTTAAATATCTAAAGGAAAAAGGAAAAACTGTTGTTTACGACGCAGAACATTTTTTTGACGGTTATGATGCAAATCCCGAATACGCTATTGAAACCTTGAAGAAGGCATGTGTTGCAGGAGCGGATACAATATGTCTTTGTGATACCAAGGGAGGAAGCCTGCCTTCTCACATAGCCAAAATTACAAAAATAGTCAGAGAAGCAGTAGATTGTGCAATCGGAATTCACTGTCATAATGATAACGGAATGGCTGTAGCAGGCTCTATTTCAGCAGTAGAGGCGGGAGCAGTGCAGATACAGGGAACAATTAACGGCTTCGGTGAAAGATGCGGAAATGCCAACCTTTGCACAATTATTCCGAATCTTCAGCTTAGAATGGGATATCAGTGTATACCGGAGGAAAACATGTCTTATCTTACACCTACGGCGAGGTTTGTAAGTGAGGTTGCGAACATAATACATGATGAAAGGGCACCTTTCGTTGGAAACTGTGCATTTGCACACAAGGCGGGAATGCATGCTGATGCTGTAAATAAAAACACTTCTGCCTACGAAATGATAAACCCTGAGGTTGTGGGAAATCAGCGTGTAATCCTTATGTCCGAAGTGGCAGGCAGAAGCGCAGTCATGAACATTATTAACAAGATAGACAGTACAATAACCAAGGATTCCCCGGAAACCAAGAAGATAATTGAAAAATTGAAAGAGCTTGAATATGAAGGCTATCAGTATGAAGGTGCAGAAAGCTCATTTGAACTTGTTATCAGAAAGATGCTGGGCAAGTATAAAGCATTCTTTGAATTGAAAGAATTTAAAGTTATAGTAAATGAGCCCAGCATAAATAGCGTCAATTCATCTGCCATGATAAAAATTGTTGTAGGTGAGCAAACGGAGATTACGGCAGCAGAGGGAGACGGACCTGTAAACGCACTTGATAAAGCTTTAAGAAAAGCTTTGGAGAGGTTTTATCCTAAAATTGCGGAAATGAAGCTTACTGACTACAAAGTTAGGGTACTTGATTCTAATTTTGCCACTGCATCAAAGGTTAGGGTTCTCATAGAAACTACTGACGGACAGGATGTGTGGACTACGGTAGGAGTATCTTCCGATATAATTGAAGCCAGTTGGCGTGCGTTGGTTGATTCGGTGGAGCACAAGCTAATGAAGTCAGATATTTAGAATAACAATTTTTACAAATATATATAAATGTCGGCTGTATTTTTTTTGATTTACTGTATAATAGTAATAAAGATAAACTAATTATATAAGGGGATCAAATCAATTGAAGCTCTATGGCAGAATAATAAAGCAGGGAAAACTTATAAATGAAGCATGGGCCGAACCGCAGGGAGCATCTGAGGATTTCAGAGACCAACTTGAGGAATGTCTTATTCAGGTTTGCAAGAAACTTGATATAGAAGTTCCTATTTGGCTTAAAAAGAATACCACGGAATTCGGATTATATAGAAAAACCAGTTTCAATGGTGATCACTTCGGTGAAGAAATTAAATTTGACAGGTTCGAAATAACATTATATTAGACTAAAATATATTTTGTATATTAGTATGGGTGGAACTTATTGTTCTGCCCTTTTTATTTTTTGTGATTGAAAAAATAAATTATGATTTATGTATTTAAATAAAAAAATTGCAAACCATAAACATGAATACCTTGATTATGATTCTTTGTAAAGTTTGTACAAAAACTAAGTTTAAAACCGAAATATATTTTGACAAAACTATCATAGCTTGGTATACTTTATAATATAATATTATAAAGTATACTTTGGAGAGGGGGACTAAACATTGTCTTTTCTTATTGGTATTGATCTAGGAACATCGGGTGTAAAAACAGTATTATTTGACGAGGCTGGAAAGCCTGTTGCAAGCTCTACAGTTGAATATCCTCTTTATCAGCCTAACCTTGGCTGGGCTGAGCAGGATCCTGAAGAATGGTGGAGGGGCACATGCGAAAGTATAAATAATGTCATGTTAAAAAGTGGCGTTGATAAAAGAGAGGTTAAGGGCGTTGGATTGTCCGGACAAATGCATGGAGCCGTTTTACTGGATAAGGATGACAAAGTATTAAGAAACGCTATAATCTGGTGTGATCAGAGAAGTGCTGATGAATGTGTTCAGATTACTGACCTCATCGGTAGGGAAAGATTGATAGAAATTACTGCAAACCCGGCATTGACAGGGTTTACTGCTTCAAAAATCATGTGGGTTAAAAATAATGAACCTCAGATATTTGAAAAAGTAGCAAAAATATTGTTACCAAAGGACTATATCAGACTAAGGTTAACAGGCGAATATGCTACTGAGGTTTCTGATGCAAGCGGTATGCAGTTAATGAATATTGCAAAAAGAGAGTGGAGTACGGAAGTTCTTGATAAGTTGGGAATATCCACTTCAATGCTCGGTAAAATGTATGAATCTCAGGAAGTTACCGGAAAGGTTACTTCATCAGCAGCAGATCAGACAGGACTAAACGCCGGAACAATTGTAGTCGGTGGTGCCGGAGACCAAGCTGCAGGTGCAGTTGGAAACGGTATTGTTAAATCAGGAATAGTATCATCTACTATCGGAACATCGGGTGTTGTTTTTGCATATACAGACAAGCTTACAATAGATCCACTTGGAAGAGTCCATACATTCTGCCATGCTGTACCTAATACCTACCATGTAATGGGTGTTACACAAGGCGCCGGACTTTCACTGAAATGGTTCAGAGATAACTTCTGTATGGAAGAAATGATGACTTCTGAGCTTTCAGATATTGATGTGTACAAGCTGCTTGATGCAGAAGCAGAAACTATAAAACCTTGCAGCGACGGACTGATTTATCTTCCATATTTGATGGGGGAAAGAACTCCTCACCTTGATCCAAACGCAAAAGGTGTATTCTTTGGTCTTACAGCAAAGCACACAAAGCCTCATTTTATCCGTTCAATAATGGAAGGCGTAACCTTCAGCTTGAGGGATTGTCTTGAAATTATTAAGGAAATGGGCGTAGATATATCAGAGGTAAGAGCTTCAGGCGGAGGCGGAAAGAGCGGAATCTGGAGACAAATGCAAGCTGACGTATTCGGTACTAATATAAACCGTATTCGTTCTGATGAAGGACCAGCGTTAGGTGTTGCCATTCTTGCAGGAGTTGGCGCAGGCATATATGACAGTGTTCCTCAGGCTTGTGAAGATGTTATAAAGGTAAAAGATACTCTTGCTCCGATTGACGATAGAATAAATAAATATGATGATTTCTACAAGCTGTATACAAAGCTTTATAAATCATTAAAAGATGATTTTACCCAGCTTAGTACAATATTGAAATAAGCTTTATACAGTTATTTCTGTGTAAATTTAGAGTATATGGGGGTTGATTTATGAGGTTGGGTAAAGCCGGAAATAATAAGCTATTAAAAGAGATAAACGAGACATCGTTACTCGAATTAATAAGAACAAACAAGCAGGTATCAAAAGCTGAGCTTGCACAAATAACCGGACTTTCACCTACTGCATGTGGAACAATTGTTGCAAATCTGCTTGACAAAGGGTACATTCGTGAGGCAGGAGTAGGAACATCCAAGGGCGGCAGGAGGCCAATACTGTATGAATTAACCCCGAAAAGCTATTTTTCCATAGGTGTGGATATTGACGTTGATTATATGCGTTTTATTTTAATGGATATTACCGGGCAGGTTGAATTCAGGGACAAGATATCCTGTGATTTTGCCCGGGACACGTCAGAGTCAATCCGGCTTATGGAAGAGAAAATAGTGGAGATTATTAAGAACCACAGCATTGAACATGACAGATTACTTGGAGTAGGGGTATCGGTTCCGGGAATGATAGATAACCTTACACAGGAGATAATATTCGCACCGAATCTTGGTTGGGAACGTGTAAACCTGGAGCACATGATGGCAGGAGTAGGAGACTTTTCTATATATGTTGATAACGAAGCAATGTGTTCTGCGTTATGTGAAAACTGGATAGGGTGCTGTATGGATGAAAGTGATTTCGTATGTATAAATATGAAGTCAGGAATAGGCTCAAGTATATTTGCAGCCGGAAATCTGTACAGAGGATGTTGTGGAAGTGCAGGGGAAATAGGTCATATAACCGTTGACCAGAATGGACCAAGATGTGCCTGTGGAAATTATGGCTGTCTTGAAGCGTTGGTCTCGGCAAGAACTATGGTAGAAAAGGCACAAAAGTTGGTAAGACAAGGTTTGATAACGGATTTCGAGAACATTGACGCTATAACTGTTGATGATATTTTCAGACTGGCAGGCGAAGGAAACGAATCAGCCAGAATAATCCTCGTAGAGTCAGCAGGGTATTTGGGACTGGCAATAGCAAACCTTATAAACACGGTAAACCCTTCTAAAATAGTTCTTGGCAAAGAATTGGTCAAGTTTTCTGAAGATATAATGGAACATTTAAAAAGTATTGCGGTGGCCAAGGCGCTCAAGTATCCTGCTTCAAGAGTTGAAGTAGTAGCTTCAAAAATCGGAGAGGATTCATCAGCTTTGGGGGCGGCGATAATACCATTAAAAAAGCTATTTGGCTATAGGCTATAGGCTTAATATATTTGAAAAGGTTAGGAAATAAAAAATAATAAACGGAGGGATTTTAATATGTCAGAAGTATTTAGCGGTATTTCAAACATCAAATTTGAAGGAAGCGGCTCGGATAATCCATTAGCATTTAAGTACTACAACCCTAAAGCGGTTATTGGCGGAAAGACAATGGAAGAACATCTGAGATTCGCAGTAGCGTATTGGCATACTTTCGCAGCACCGGGTGCTGACATGTTCGGTGCAGGATCATATGTAAGACCTTGGAACACAATGGCCGATCCTCTGGAAATTGCAAAATACAAAGTTGAAGCAAACTTTGAATTTATTGAAAAGCTGGGAGCTCCTTTCTTTGCTTTCCATGACAGAGATATTGCTCCTGAAGGTGCTACACTTGCTGAAACAAATAAGAACCTTGATGTAATTGTTTCAGTAATCAAAGATAGAATGAAATCAAGCCCTGTAAAATTATTGTGGGGAACTACAAATGCTTTCGGAAACCCAAGATTTATGCATGGTGCATCAACTTCACCAAACGCTGACATATTCGCGTATGCAGCAGCTCAGGTTAAGAAGGCAATGGAAGTTACAAAGGAATTAGGCGGAGAAAACTATGTATTCTGGGGTGGCAGAGAAGGATACGAAACTCTGTTGAATACAGACATGAAGCTGGAACTTGACAATTTGGCAAGATTCTTAAAGATGGCTGTTGACTATGCTAAGGAAATTGGTTTTGACGGACAGTTCTTAATTGAGCCTAAGCCAAAGGAACCAACAAAGCACCAGTACGACTTTGATACAGCTACAGTTATCGGCTTCCTGAAGACATATGGATTGGATCCATACTTCAAGATGAACATCGAAGCTAACCATGCTACATTGGCAGGACATACATTCCAACATGAACTTGCTATGTGCAGAATCAACAATATGCTTGGAAGTATCGATGCTAACCAAGGTGACGTAATGCTCGGATGGGATACAGACCAATTCCCTACAAACCTGTATGATTCTACTCTTGCAATGTTAGAAGTATTAAAAGCAGGAGGATTGACAAAGGGTGGTTTGAACTTTGACTCAAAAGTCAGAAGAGGATCATTTGAACCGTCTGACTTGTTCTATGGACATATTGCAGGTATGGATACTTTTGCAAAGGGTCTTATCATAGCTAACAAGATTATGGAAGACGGCAAGTTCGATGCATTTGTTGCGGACAGATATTCAAGCTACACAACTGGTATCGGTAAAGATATCGTTGATGGAAAAGTTGGCTTTAAGGAATTAGAACAACACGCTCTTAATGCAAAGATTCAGAACAAATCCGGACGTCAGGAAATGTTGGAAGCTTTGTTAAATCAATATATTCTTGAAGCAAAATAAGCTTTAACTTTAAAATTAATACCCCCTTGGACTAGTGTTCAAGGGGGTATTTTAATATATAATATTTAAATTATTTCACAAAAATGTTAATTACTTACAGTTATTAAAAGCGTATTATAAAAGGCCGAAAAAAAGTCTTGCATAATTACATTAAATGGTATAATATATATTTTATCACATAGATTACTAAATTTATATATTATTCATTTTAAATTCTTCGTACATAATCAGAGCGTTTTGTCAGTACCCTTCATATATATTCTGTATATTCTACATGGCTGAAAATATTATGTTAATTTCAATTACTATAAACAATTAAATAATTAATAGGCAAATATACGTTAAAACGTCACGGATTAGAACGTGTAAAAATAATATCTGGAAACTAACTAAAAAATAGATATATTTCCTTCTAAAGTCCCTACGTATGAAGCAACATACGTAGGGGGTTTTTTTGACATTTATACCTTTAAATACTTCCATTCCCCTTTTCTCATTCGCAAAAGATACATAACGGAACGTGAACAGAAATCCAAAAAGATTCCAATCATAACAGCAATAAGTCCCATGCCAAGAGCCCTGTCAAGTGTATAGGAAGGCAGTACTCTTAAAGCCCACAAACCAACCAAAGAGGTAATCATTACATACTTAATATCACCGGCGGCTTTTAAAGTAGCCGAACAAATGTTTAGAACTGCAAGCAGGGGCTCCAGAACACCAAAGGTTCGTACAATCATTACAGATTCCTTTATTACTTCGGGGTCGTTGGTATATATTCTGGCCAACAAAGGAGCAAATGCAAACATAAAAATACCAAGAACAAATCCGAAAATCATAGTTATTTTTAATCCCTCATAAGAATAGCTGTTTGCCTTGTCATAATTCTTTTCACCAAGGCTTTGTCCTACAAGAGTTGTGTTGGCTATGGCAAAACCGAATATGGGGAAAAAGGCTATGGCATTAATATTAAGTCCTATTTGGTAAGCAGCCATTGCAACCGTACCCATAGTCACAATAATAAGCTGAAGAATTAGAAAACCCCCCTGCATAACTGCCTGTTCAATAAATCCCGGAACACCAATATTTATAATTCTTTTCATCAGCTGAGGGCTCAGACGGTAATTATCTTTAAGACTAAGATTAAGTTTGAGTCCTTTGCGGTTATACAAAACAAGAACTCTTACGGTTACGCCGATTATTCTTGAAGCAGTTACAGCAATGGCAGAACCTGCCACACCCATACTAGGTATATGTAGAAAAGGTACCCCGAAAATCAAAATGGTGTTAAGAATAATATTTACTATATTAACTCCTCCTGTAATATACATAGGAGTTTTTGTATCTCCGGCCCCTCTCATTGCACCTGATACAATTATGTCCAGAACAAAAAAGGGAAGACTGAACAAAATAATATTGAAATAAGTCAACCCATGGTTGAAAACCGGTACCTCTGCTTTCCTCAGAAATAAATTGAGAATGGGATTAGAGAAGACTTTTCCTGTTACCAGCAGAAATATTCCTACAACAAGAGCCATGTACCCTGACTGAACCAAAGTTCTTTTGGCCTCAGTATGATTTCCTTCTCCTGTTACCCTTGCTATAACTACTGTAGTTCCTATTGACAGTCCTGAAAAGACAGTCTGCAGGAAGTTTATGAGCATATTGACCATACCCACACCTGCCAAGGCTGCTGTACCAATCCAGCTCATGAATACCGTAGAAATGATACCTACCATCATTTCAAGAATCTGCTCAGTAATAGAAGGCCAGGCAAGACCGATAATTTCTTTATCAATTTCTCTGTTTAGTTTAAACTTTTTCATGAATATGACCCCGTATAATAGTATTTAAACTACTATTATAGACCTATAATTTTGGCATGTCACCAACAAAAACATACTAAAAAGTCGTAAAATCTGTTATAAGTCACTCCTATAAAGAGATGGGGGTATACCATATTTTTTCTTAAACATTTTTGAGAAGTTATATATGTCATCATAACCTGTGCTTCTGCCAGCCTCTGCCACTGTATAGCCATGTTTGGAAAGAAGAAGTGCAGCTTTTTCAAGCCTGTAATTGACAATGAAATTCTGGGGTGTATTCCCGGTGTGCTTATTAAAAATCCTACATAGATATCTTCTGTCAATACCAAGCATATTTGCTATACTTTCCACAGAAAGCTGACTTGCATAATTTGCCATGATATAATCCTTGGCACGTTTACAGTAAACACTGGTAGAAGACCCTTTCTGTGTTTGACTGAACTCTTCTGACACATATGAAAAAAGCTCAAAGATTTTACCGCATAAGTATAATTCCGAAGAATGCTGCATGTTTTCAGCATCCTTCATACTTAAAAAAGTGTTTCTGAGAGAAGGTATATGCATTGTACAAATACCATCCGAAAACCCGCTGTTTTTGAGCAAATCAGGAGCTGAACTACCGTTAAACCCAATCCATATATATTCCCAGGGATTATCGTTATCTGCTTTATAGAAGGTTAATTCGTAAGGCCTTATCAGAAACAGAGAGTCCTTGGATAAAGGGTAGCGTTTCCCGGCTCTCTCAAAAATACCACTTCCTGAAATAATAAAGTGAATGAGATAATATTCACGTGAGGCAGGTCCAAAAAAATGTCCCTTATCACATGTCTCCCACCCGCATATCAACGGGTTGATATCTTTAAAACATTTATTCAGTAGAGGAATATGGTGCATTTAAAACAACCCCTTAGTATATCTATCTGTATTCAATAACTTCACTCATATCTCTGAATTTTTTCCCACGGGGAGAATAATTGGGAACTCCTATGGGGATAACGCTTATAAGTCTTAAATCATCTCTTACATTTAAAAGGCTTTTAATCTTGAGCTCTCCGACTACGGCGTCATTCATCCAACATGCTCCATAGCCTTTTTCAGTTATTGCAAGCAGCATATTTTGGACAGCGGCGCCAACTGACAGAATATCAGGGTAAGCAAGGGCATCCAGCATTTCTCTTTTGGTGAAGCCTTTTTCAGAGAAAGCCTTGGAAACTCTTTCGTCATAGTAATCCATACTGTCAAGAAATACAAATATAACCAGAGGGGCATTTTTGAAAAAACTCGTGGCCTTTTCTCTGGAAGTAAGAAATTCTTCATTGGCTTCAATTTGGCCTGTACCATAAAAATCTCTTGCACTCTTTGCCGTTTCCTCTGCAAGTTTATTAATTAACGCTTTGTCCTCCACAGCCACAAAGTGCCAGCATTGGCTGTTGCAGCCGCTTGGAGCGTTTACCGCACAAGAAATAAAATATTCAATATCCTCATGGGGAATAGGGGTTTCTTTAAATTTACGTATACTTCTTCTTGCTGCTGCAAGATTATATAAATTATTTTCCAAAAAAATCATCCTTTCAAATAATATATTATTCTATATATTTATTTCATACTGAAGGTTACATTATAACAAATATAAGTTACATTATTCAATTTCCGAATTATTTATTTATGGTATGCTATTGATATAGTTTAAATGGCATGGAGGGTATCAATAATGGTCAAAATAACATTTATGGGAGCCGGCAGTACTGTATTTGCAAAAAATGTACTTGGGGACAGTATGTGTACGGAAGCACTGGCAGATAGTGAAATACGACTGTATGACATTGCAGGCGACAGACTCAAGGAATCTCAGATAATGCTGGAGGCAATAAATCAGAATGTAAACAAGGGAAGGGCTAAAATAAAAACCTATTTAGGAGCAGAAAACAGAAAGGAAGCCCTTCGTGATGCGGACTTTGTTATAAATGCCATACAAGTTGGCGGTTATGACCCATGTACGATTATTGATTTTGAAATTCCGAAAAAGTATGGATTAAGGCAAACAATTGCGGATACACTAGGAATCGGCGGAATAATGCGCACACTCAGGACAATACCTGTTATGGAGGATTTTGCCAGAGATATTGAAGAAGTTTGTCCTGACGCTTGGCTGTTGAATTATACAAATCCCATGGCCATGTTGTCCGGATATATGCAGAGATACACAGGGGTAAAAACAGTGGGTTTATGTCATAGCGTACAGATTTGCTCTCAGGATTTGCTTAAATCCTTGGGTATGGAAGACCGACTGGAAGGAAGAAAGGAATTGATAGCCGGGATAAATCATATGGGGTGGTTATTGGAAATATGCGATAAGGACGGTAACGACCTTTACCCTGAGATTAAAAGACTTGCAAAAGAAAAAAATCAGAGTGAGAAGCATAATGACATGGTAAGATATGAGTATATTGAAAAATTAGGGTATTACTGTACTGAGTCAAGTGAACATAATGCAGAGTACAATCCCTACTTTATAAAATCCTCATACCCCGAACTTATAGATAAATTTAACATACCTCTTGATGAGTATCCCAGAAGATGCATAAATCAGATTGAAGAATGGAATAAACGCAGGGATGAATTAATGAGTAATCAGGCTCTGAACCATACCCGATCAAGGGAGTATGCATCGTACATTATGGAGGCAATGGTAACAAATAAACCTTTTAAAATCGGTGGAAACGTTATAAATAAAGGCGGACTGATTGAGAATCTTCCTCATGAGGCATGTGTTGAAGTACCTTGTATGGTTGACGGTATGGGCGTTAATCCATGCAGAGTAGGACGGTTGCCTGTGCAATTGGCAGCAATGAACATGACTAACATTAACGTTCAGCTCATAACTATTGAGGCGGCAGTCACAAGAAAGAAGGAGCATATATATCATGCAGCTATGCTGGACCCCCACACGGGTTCTGAAATGACTCTTGATAACATAGTCAAAATGGTTGATGAACTAATAGATGCACATGGCAGTTGGCTTCCTAAATTCAAATAATATCAAAATTATAAAAAATAACTTTAAGCTATGCTTAGAGTTATTTTTTTGCCTATTTACATATAAAATCTTCTCACTTACACTAATTTTTATAAGAATATAATTTTGAACTAGTACCATTATGCAAAATTATATTTTTAAATAATTTAAAAATATAAATGTATATTTTGAATAAATCTATTGACACAGAATAGTTCAGAATATATAATAGCAAACATATAATATTACTAGGAATAATACAGCAGAGTGATAAATCAATGAAATTATTATAAATAGAGGCACGTAGCATTTAGGTGCCAATAACTGTTGCCGAAATCGGAGGTTAATGAAAATGGGAAAGAGATATTGGGTAGAAGAAGTTGAAACTATAGACAGAGACCAGCTGGAAGCTTACCAGTTGGAACATTTGAAGTCTCAGATAAAGCTTGCATATGAAAAGTCTGCATATTACAAAGAAAGTTTTGAGAAAGCAGGCGTTACGCCCGAAGATATAAAAACTCTGGAGGATATAAGAAAGTTCCCCATATTGACAAAACACACAATCAGAGAGAGACAAAACGAAAAGCCGATTTTAGGAGACCTGGTAACGGTAAATGAAGAGAAAGTGGTATTTATATCCTCCTCCAGCGGTTCCACCGGAAAGCCTACTGCCAGTCCCTTCAGCAAAGTTGATTTTGATGAGTTTCAGGAGGTTGAGAGCAGATTATTCTGGCAGGCAGGAATGAGGCCGAAGGACAGATACATACATGCACTTAATTTTTCACTTTTTGTTGGAGGGCCGGATGTAATAGGAGCACAAAATTTAGGAGCACTGTGCATCTGGGCGGGAACAATTCCGACAGACAGACTGCTGTTCATATTGCAGGAATATCAGCCAAACATAATATGGACTACACCGTCCTATGCATGGTATCTGGGAGAAACCGCCAGAGAAAAGGGAATAGACATAAAAAAGGACTTATCCATTAGAACAATAATAGTTGCTGGCGAACCGGGAGGCTCAATACCCGCAACAAGAAAAGCAATTGAGGATTTGTGGGGAGCGGACGTATACGATTTTTATGGAATATCAGATATTTTCGGGGCCTGTGCTGCTGCGTGTGAGTATCATGAAGGACTTCATATTGCAGAGGATCATCTGCTGGTGGAAGTAGTTGACGAGCACACAGGAGAACCTGTTGCAGAAGGTGAAAGGGGAGAAATGCTTCTTACAACCCTGAGAAAGGAAGCAAGACCCATGATTCGCTTCAAAACGGGAGACATTGTTACATATACAAATCAGAAGTGCAAATGCGGTAGAACTCACAAGCGCATAAATGTAGTAGGCAGAGTAGATGATATGTTTATTTGCGGGGGCGTAAATGTTTTCCCCAGCGATATAGAATATACCGTGAGGAATATAAAGGACTTAACGGGAGAGTACAGAGTTACCGTGTTGACAGACAATCACATTACTAAATTCAGTGTAGAGGTTGAAAAAAGAATAGGGGCAGAAACCACTGATGAAGAGCTTGTAAGGATAATTGCCCATGAACTTAAAACTCACTTGGGAATAAAGCCAAAAGAGGTTGTACTACTTCCGGAAGGAGCACTTCCAAGAGCAACCCATAAGGCCAAAAGACTGGTAGACATAAGAACAGAAAAATAAAAAAATAATAATTATATTTTTCCACGGAGGGAATAATGCCAAAACTAAGTACAAGATTGGACTGGTTCTCTGAATCAATTATTAGAAAAATGACAAGAATAGCTAACCAATATGATGCAATAAATCTTTCCCAGGGCTTCCCTGACTTTGACCCACCCCAAGAGTTGATTGAAGCCCTTAAAAAAACAGCAGATGAAGGCCCTCATCAATATGAAATAACCTGGGGCTCACCTCTTTTCAGAGAAGCGGTTGCAAAAAAACAGGAGCGTTTTATGAATATAAAACTTAATCCTGATGAGAATATAGTGGTAACTTGCGGAAGTACAGAAGCCATGATGGCTGCAATGATGTCAGTATGCGAGGCAGGTGAAAAAGTAGCGATATTCTCACCTTTTTATGAAAACTATGCAGCAGATACGGTTCTTTGCGGAGCCATACCGATATATGTTCCTTTGAATCCGCCGGAATTTACATTTAATAAGGATGAGTTGGAAAATGCATTCAAGGAGGGAGCAAAGGCTTTAATACTGTGTAATCCCTCAAACCCTCTGGGTAAAGTATTTACAAGGGATGAGCTCATGTTTATTTCCGAATTGGTTACAAAATACGACGCTTTTGTAATTACTGATGAAGTATACGAGCACATAGTCTATGAACCCAGCAAACATATATACTTTGCATCCTTGCCGGGAATGTTTGAGAGAACCATCTCCTGCAGCTCCTTGTCAAAAACATATTCGATAACCGGATGGAGGTTGGGATACGTAATCGGCCCTAAAAATGTAATAGACAATTGCAAGAAGGTTCACGATTTCCTGACAGTTGGTGCAGCGGCTCCCTTGCAGAAGGCGGCACTGGCAGGTCTGGCCTTTGGGGATGACTATTACAGGGAACTAACCTCCCTGTACACCGAAAAAAGAGAGCTTTTCTTAAAAGGATTGGATTCAATAGGCTTAAAATATCATAAACCTGAGGGAGCTTACTATGTAATGGTAGACATAAGCGAGTTTGGTATAAAAACTGATGTGGAGTTTGCAAAAAGACTTGCAGAAAACGTCGGTGTTGCTGCGGTTCCCGGCTCAAGCTTTTTCAAGGATGATGTAAATAACTATGTAAGGTTTCACTTTGCAAAGAAGAAGGAAACTCTGGAAAAGGCTCTGGAGCGTCTGCAAAACATCCGCAAATTCTTTTAAACCTTGGTTGGTAAGCCAAAAGGAGATGTATTTATGACAGAAGTGACATTTTTAGGCAGAGGCGGGCAAGGTGCATTTACAACATCCAGAATACTGGGCGCAGCGGCAAGTTTGTATGAAAACAAGTTCGCCCTGAGTTTTCCAAGCTTTGGCCCTGAAAGACGTGGTGCTCCGGTTTTTGCATATACCAAAATAGATACAGTGCCCATAAGAAACAGAAGTCAATGTGAGTATAGCGATTATATTGTTGTATTGGATGAAAGCCTTTATGATGAAAATTTACATAAAAAACTAAAACCTCATGGGAAGATAATTCTTAATACTCCTAAAGAAAAGAGCAGCCCTGATATTATCTGTTTTGACGCAACAAAAGTTGCCCAAGAATATCTGGGTACGGCAATAACCAATACCGCCATGCTTTCAGTATTGGTGGCGAATACAGGATTGGTTTCAAAAGACAGCCTCTTAGCGGCAATCAAATACGACATGCCTTTGAGGATAGCCTCAAAGAATCAAAAACTTGCACAATATATTTTTACACTTACAAAAGGAGTAGGATTATGAGCAGACCAACTGTGAAAACAGACTTTTCAGGAGAAATACCCAAAGGTACCTATGGGCCTGCAATGCATCTCACGGAAACACTGGAAGGTTGGAGAAACTTAAGACCTGTAATAAATAATAATATTTGCAATAATTGCGGGTTATGTTACCTTGTATGTCCCGAAGGAGTAATTTTCGATGAAAAAAATAAAATGGACATAGACTACGGTTTTTGCAAGGGCTGCGGTATTTGTGCCAGAGAATGCAGAAAGAATGCGATTACCATGGAAAAGGGGGATGCGGCAAATGAGTAACAAGGTATTCGTTTCAGGAAATGAAGCAGTAGCCATTGGTGTAAAACTTGCAAAACCAAAGGTAATAGCCGCATACCCAATCACACCTCAAACCATAGTGGTGGAAAGACTTGCTGAAATGGTTGAAAAGCAGGAGCTTAATGCGGAATACATGTATGTTGAGTCAGAACACTCGGCATTAGCAGCAGTAATGGGAGCAAGTGTACTTGGAGCCAGAACCTTTACGGCAACCTCATCACAGGGACTTTTATACATGGCGGAAGTAATGCACTATGCAAGCGGAGGAAGAGTACCCTTAGTAATGATGAATGCTAACAGAGCTCTAGCCCTTCCATGGAGTATATTCGGAGACCAGAGAGATTCCCTGTCAATGTTGGACAGCGGATGGATACAGGTTTATGTAGAGGATGCTCAGGAGAGTCTGGATATGATAATACAGGCATACGCTCTGGCTGAAAACAAAGAAGTATTGACGCCTGTTATGGTAAACCTCGATGGCTTTGTATTAACCCATACATATGAAGCTATAGAAGTTCCCCAAGAAGAGCAGGTAGACAAATTTCTGACTGACTTTAAACTTGAGGGGAAAATGGATTTGGAAAACCCGAGAAATTTATTTTTCTCATCAAGTCCTGCTGACAATATACGGTTTAAAGTGCAACAGCACCAAGCAATAGTAGCCTCACGAGAAATAATTGAAAACCTGGATAAACAATACGGAGAAATAACAGGCAGAAGCTACGGAGGCCTAGTCACAGGCTACAGAACAGAAGATGCTGAGATTATACTTGTAACGCTGGGAAGTATTACGGGACAGGTAAGGGATGTATTTGATGTCCTCAGAACACGTGGAGAAAAAGTGGGGGTAGTTAAAATCAGGTTTATGCGACCTTTTCCTGAAAAAGAAATACTTGAGCTTTGCAGAAATGCAGCTGTAATAGGAGTACTGGAAAAGGATATATCCTTTGGATATCACGGAACGGTCTATACAAATGTAGCTGATGCCCTCAAAAATACAAATAAAAGACTAATTAACTTTGTAGGCGGTCTTGGCGGTAAGAATATAAGCCAGAAGGACATTGAAGAAATATTCAGTGGATTGAAAAACATTGATAAAATCACAAATACCGTCAATTTTATCGGGCTGGGGGTGTAGAGGTGCTAAAGAGATTGGATAAGGAAGAATACTTTTATGGACATAAAGGCTGCGGCGGCTGCGGCGGAAGTCTTGCAGTAAGGCTCGCACTGAAAGTTCTTGGTAAGGATACTTTCGTAGTACTCCCCGCAGGATGTATGTCAGCGGTAGGATTTGTATATCCACAGCTTTGTTTCGGAGTAAATGCATTGATATCACCTTTTGCCAGTACTGCCGCCATGCTGTCGGGTATCAGGGCAGCAGCCAAATCACTGAACATTGAAAATTGCAATGTTGTAGGTTTTGCAGGGGACGGAGGTACTGCTGATATAGGCCTTCAGGCATTATCCGGTGCAATAGACCGGGGTGACAAGATAATATATATTTGCTACGACAATGAAGCATATATGAATACGGGAGTTCAACAAAGCAGTCTGACACCCTATGGTGCAAGAACAACAACAACCCCTCCCGGTGAGCACATACATGGGAGCATAAACAGTAAAAAAAATATGTTTGAAATAGTAGCCGCGCATCACATAAAATATGCTGCAACAGCGAGTATAGGCAATATTCCTGACTATATCAAAAAAGTTGAAAAGGCAAAAAACACTAACGGCACATCCTACATACACATAGCGGCACCCTGTCCCACGGGTTGGGGAATAGACAGCAGTGAAACTGTAGCGATTGCAAGAGAAGCAATAGAATGCGGACTTTGGTATCTGGCAGAATATGAAGACGGAAAATATAAGCTTAACAAAGATGTGAAGGAATTTACAAGTATTGGGATATACCTTAAAAAACAAGGACGATTCAAGCATTTAACGGAGGAAGATATTCAGGAGATTGAAAAGCAGAGAGATAATCAAATTAAATTTATAAAGGAACGATACATATAGGTTCCTTCAAAAGGGGTGTTTTAATGATAAAGATATTAAAAGCAGGTATAGCAGGGATTTTAACTTTAGCATTGGGCTTGGGTGTGGCAGCTTGCGGCAGTACAAATTCTTCTAAGAATTCAGCTGATTCCACAGCACAGCAGTCTGCTTCGGGAAAAGACAGCGGAAAGGAAATAGTTTTCGGGGTAGCCCCGGGACCGTACGGAGATATGGTAAAGCTGGCTATAAAACCTGAGCTTGAGAAAAAGGGATATGCCATAAAAATAATGGAGTTCAGTGATTATGTGCAGCCAAACATAGCATTGGGAAACGGCGAAATAAATGTAAATCTGTTTCAACATACAGTATATTTGGAGAACTTTGCAAAAGAACATAAATTGGAATTGAGCCGGGTAATCAGCGTACCCACTGCAAGCATGGGAATATTCTCAAAAAAATATAAAAAACTTGAAGAAGTGCCTGATGGAGCAACAGTTACATTGCCAAATGACGTTCCAAATCTGGCAAGAGCGCTGAGATTTCTGGTACAGGTAAAGCTCATAACCTTAAAGCCTGATATTGATTTAACAAAGGCATCTGAAAAGGATATAAACGAAAACCCTAAAAAGCTTGTTTTTACACCTGCAGAAGCAGCACAACTTCCCAGAACTCTTGACAGTTCCGACATAGCAATAATAAATGGTAATTTTGCCATTTCAGCAGGCTTAAAGCTTTCAGACGCTGTTGCCAAGGAGAAATTGGATGAATCATATAAAAATGTAATAGCGGTGAATACCAAGGACAAACAAGCCCAGTTTGTAAAAGATATAGAGGAAATAGTGAAATCACAGGAATTTAAAAATGTAATAAAAGATGATAAAAACATATTCAAGGATTTTGATTTCCCCGAATGGTTTACCAAATAACCGTATTTCATGTTGAAAGGAGGAGTCCTATGATAAGGCTTGAAAACGTCAGTGTAGTATTTGAACAGAAAAAGCAGCAAGATATTGTGGCGGTAAAAGACGTATCACTGCACATTCGTAAAGGCGAGATATTCGGAATAGTAGGCACGAGCGGGGCGGGAAAAAGCAGTCTTATAAGGACTCTGAACGTTCTGCAAAGACCAACTGACGGAAAGGTTTTCGTAGACGGAGAAGATATAACAAATGCCCGCGGCAAAAAACTGCGTAATATAAGAAGAAAAATAGGAATGATTTTTCAACACTTTAACCTTATATCCAGAAAAACAGTGGGAAAGAATGTTGAGTTTGCGTTAAAAATTCAGGATTACCCAAAAGAGGACAGAAGTAAAAGGGTAAAGGAACTTCTGGAAATAGTCGGGCTGTCCGACAAGGAAAATGTGTATCCTGCCAATCTTAGCGGAGGTCAAAAGCAAAGGGTGGCAATAGCAAGAGCATTAGCCGCAAATCCAAAAGTTCTGCTGTGTGATGAGGCTACTTCAGCATTAGATGTCCAGACAACAGAAGAAATTTTACAACTCCTTAGGAAAATCAACAGAGAACTGGATATAACAATAGTATTTATAACACATCAGTTGGAGATAGCTAAAACCCTGTTTGACAGAATAGCTGTTATGAGTAATGGCGTTGTTATAGAAGAAAACGATACATATCAGATATTTGCAGCACCTGAAAATGAAATAACGCAAAGTCTTGTAAAGGATAACATAAAGCTGCCTTCTGAAATTGTTAAATCCGTTAAGAGTGAAATCATAAAGCTTGTATACAAGGGAGAAAAGAGTGTTGAACCCATTATATCTTTGGCAAATAAAAATTTTGACGTAATATTGAATATACTTCACGGAAAAATTGAGTATATAAAGGGAAAGCCAATAGGTATACTTTTTGTCACACTTGAAGGTGCCCATGAAGAGTGCGAAAGGGCCAAGCAGTTTATTGCCGACAATGTTGAAGAAATAACCACATACTATAATGGTAAAAAAGGAGACCCCGCATGGAATATAGCTTAGAGATTTTATCACAACTGGGAAAGGCATCAAGAGAAACATTATTGATGGTGTCTATAGCAACAGTTATTGGCTGTGTAGCAGGATTATTTTTGGGCTTGATTCTTTACATAACCTCCATCAATCTGCTTTACAAAAATAGAGCAGTCAATACCATTGCGGGTTTTATTATAAACATTATAAGGTCCATACCTTTTGTTATTCTACTGGTACTTTTAGTTCCCGTAACATCAAAGGTAGTTGGGACTGCTATAGGGCCTAAAGCAGCGTCGGTACCTTTGACAGTTGCATCAGTAGCATTTTTTGCAAGGCTTGCGGAAGCATCCTTTGAAGAGGTGGATAAGGGATTGATAGAGGCGGCTTTGGCTATGGGAGGCGGTATAAAACATATTGTCTCAGGGGTATTATTGGTAGAGGCTCTTCCCTCATTAATCAGAGCTACAACAGTAACAATAATAAGCATTATAGGATATTCTGCAATGGCAGGAACTGTCGGAGGCGGCGGTATTGGCGATTTGGCTGTCAGATTCGGCTACTATAGATATCAGATGGATGTAATGTTTATAACAGTTATCTTTTTAATAGTTATTGTTCAGGCAATACAGGTATCAGGTGAAAAAATAGCAAAACTTTTAACTAAAAATTAATTTCAACTATAGCACAATAATAAAGGTGTTGTCTGTCATAAGTGATAGGCAGCCCTTTTGTTTTATTTGAGAATGGTATGGAACTGGCAAAATATATGGATTATAATATGAATAATAAATTCAAAGCCGGAATAAATTCACTTTGGTCAGGGGTTAATACTAATAACTTATTAACTGGAGGTAATCATGAAAATAGTTGTATTAGACGGATATACGTTGAATCCCGGAGATATGTCATGGGATGCAATGGGACAACTCGGGGAACTTGTAGTTTACGACAGGACTCCCGCTGACAAGGTAATTGAAAGAATTGATAACGCAGAGATAATTCTCACAAACAAGGTAATTCTAACAAAAGAGATATTGGATAAAATTCCGTCAGTTAAATATATTGGAGTAATGGCAACAGGATATAATGTAGTTGATACTGAATATGCAAAAGAACTTGGGATAATTGTCACAAATGTTCCTGCTTACAGTACGGATTCAGTAACTCAAATGGTATTTGCTTTTATATTGGAGTTCTGTCATCATGTAGGTGAACATACTAGGGTTGTACATGAAGGAAAGTGGACAAAAAACATTGATTTTTCATTCTGGGATTTTCCACTTATTGAATTAAAAAACAAGACCTTAGGAATAATAGGTTTTGGTGCCATTGGGCAAAAAGTAGCCAAAATTGCGGAGACCTTTGGTATGAAAGTATTATTTCACAGCAGAACTATAAAACCGGAACTTGAAACGTATACTGTAAAATCAGCTACACTGGAGAGGGTGTTTGCGGAGTCGGATTTTATAACATTGCACTGTCCTCTGACAGAACAGACAAGAGAATTAATAAATAAGGATACAATAGCTAAAATGAAGAATGGAGCTTTTCTTATAAATACATCAAGAGGTCCTGTAATAAATGAACAGGATGTGGCACATGCCTTAAATACCGGTAAACTGGCCGGTCTGGGAGCAGATGTTGTGTCTATAGAGCCTATACAAGCCGATAACCCATTGCTTAGTGCAAAAAATGCTGTAATAACACCTCACTTTGCATGGGCTACAGAGGAAGCCAGAGAAAGGCTTATGGATACATTAATTAAGAATATAGACTCTTTTATAAAGGGAACTCCGGTTAATGTCGTTAATAATCAATAATTATGATACTAAGATAGAAGGTGCCTGAATATGAGCCATATGAACAATATAAAAAAATATTATGAGGATAATTATAAAGAAGGATACCCCGATTACTACATACAAGGGTGGGAAAATAAGACTGCTCAGGAGATGAGGTTTAAAGAACTGGTTGGTCATATTAATCTTAATAACAAAAGAATTCTTGATGTGGGCTGTGGAACAGGAAACTTACTGGAGTACATTAATCAGAAATATACTGGATTTGATTATACGGGAGTCGATATTCTGCCTCACATGATAAAAATAGCAGAAGGTAAAAAGCTAAAAGGAAAGTTTATATGTATGGATTTGTTTAAGAACAATCCTTTTCCTAACAAATCATTTGATGCTATATTTTCATCAGGAATATTTAATCTCAATTTAGGTAACAACAAAGAATTCCTGCTGGATGCCTTGGAGGTTTTTCAGGATTTATCCTGCGGAGTAATATCATTTAATCTGCTTTGGGATAAGTCACCCGACAGGGAGGACAAATACTTTTACTTTGACCCGGATGAGGTAGAACAGCTATTAACAGAGAAGTACGGAATGAGTTGGACTGTAATAATTGCAAAGGGATATCTGAATAATGATTTTACGGTTCAATTAAAAAAGAAACAATGCTCCTGATAACCGGAGAAACAAAGAGTATTTTGAAAAATGACGGAGGAAACAATTTGTAAATTAAAATAAATCCTGCAAAAGGCTTATATAGGGAATAGAATTCACTTGAAAAAGCAATAATAAGGGTGATATACTAGCGTAGCTGTCACAGGCGATACACTGAAAAGTACGAAATACGTACAATGATTGTTCAGGAAATAATTTCTTGAAATCAAGTGTTGACAAAGGCTTGTCAGCGTGGTATTATAATAAAGCTGATTGCGTTAAAACAAACAGCAAAAACCTTACAAAGCAGTCGTAAGAAGGCTTTATGGACTTTGAAAAGTAAACAGTGATAAACATGTAAAGGAACTCGAAAAATTCCGAAATCGTAAAACGATTTCAAAATTGAGTAACTTGCGAACTTTACAACCTGGTTTTTGGAAACAAGAACTAGAAAATAAGTCAGCAAATTTTAATGAGCTAATTAAATTTTTCAAATATTAATTTGAGAGTTTGATCCTGGCTCAGGACGAACGCTGGCGGCGTGCCTAACACATGCAAGTCGAGCGGAGTTAATTGAAAGCTTGCTTTTGATTAACTTAGCGGCGGACGGGTGAGTAACGCGTGGGCAACCTGCCTGTTACAGGGGGATAACACAGGGAAACTTGTGCTAATACCGCATAACACAACGAGAAAGCATTTTCTTGTTGTCAAAGGAGCAATCCGGTAACAGATGGGCCCGCGTCCAATTAGCTAGTTGGTGATGTAACGGACCACCAAGGCGACGATTGGTAGCCGAACTGAGAGGTTGATCGGCCACATTGGGACTGAGACACGGCCCAGACTCCTACGGGAGGCAGCAGTGGGGAATATTGCACAATGGGGGAAACCCTGATGCAGCAACGCCGCGTGAAGGATGAAGGTTTTCGGATTGTAAACTTCTTTAGTCAGGGACGAATAAATGACGGTACCTGAAGAATAAGCCACGGCTAACTACGTGCCAGCAGCCGCGGTAATACGTAGGTGGCAAGCGTTGTCCGGAATTACTGGGTGTAAAGGGCGTGTAGGCGGGAATGTAAGTCAGATGTGAAATCCCAGAGCTTAACTCTGGAGCTGCATCTGAAACTATGTTTCTTGAGTGCCGGAGAGGAAAGCGGAATTCCTAGTGTAGCGGTGAAATGCGTAGATATTAGGAGGAACACCAGTGGCGAAGGCGGCTTTCTGGACGGTAACTGACGCTGAGGCGCGAAAGCGTGGGGAGCAAACAGGATTAGATACCCTGGTAGTCCACGCTGTAAACGATGGATACTAGGTGTAGGAGGTATCGACCCCTTCTGTGCCGGAGTTAACACAATAAGTATCCCACCTGGGGAGTACGGCCGCAAGGTTGAAACTCAAAGGAATTGACGGGGGCCCGCACAAGCAGTGGAGTATGTGGTTTAATTCGAAGCAACGCGAAGAACCTTACCAAGGCTTGACATAATAGTGAATACGGTAGAGATATCGTAGTCCTTCGGGACACTGTTACAGGTGGTGCATGGTTGTCGTCAGCTCGTGTCGTGAGATGTTGGGTTAAGTCCCGCAACGAGCGCAACCCCTGTTGCTAGTTGATAACATTAAGATGATCACTCTAGCGAGACTGCCGGTGATAAATCGGAGGAAGGTGGGGACGACGTCAAATCATCATGCCCCTTATGTCTTGGGCTACACACGTACTACAATGGCTATAACAGAGGGAAGCTAAGCTGCAAAGTGGAGCAAATCCCCAAAAATAGTCCCAGTTCAGATTGTGGGCTGCAACCCGCCCACATGAAGTCGGAATTGCTAGTAATGGCAGGTCAGCATACTGCCGTGAATACGTTCCCGGGCCTTGTACACACCGCCCGTCACACCATGAGAGTCTGCAACACCCGAAGTCGATAGTCTAACCGTAAGGAGGACGTCGCCGAAGGTGGGGCCGATGATTGGGGTGAAGTCGTAACAAGGTAGCCGTATCGGAAGGTGCGGCTGGATCACCTCCTTTCTAAGGAGACATGGTTCATGCAACTACGGTTGAGATGAATCAAATCTTTAGGTCGAAGATAAATGACAGAAAAGCTTGAGCGAAGCTCGCTTGACTGGTAATCATTATCTTAGAGTTTCTTTACAATCACTGTTTAGTTTTCAAAGCCCATGCGAATGGACTTTGATTTTTATGGGGGTATAGCTCAGCTGGGAGAGCACCTGCCTTGCAAGCAGGGGGTCATGAGTTCGATTCTCATTATCTCCACCATGGCTTTTAAAAAAGCCGAAAATACCAGTTGACATAACAATGAAAACTGGTATAATAGAAACTCCGCAGTCAGTGTGGAAACACAAACAACTGCGAGGTTTGTACCTTGAGAACTGAATAATGTTATTCAAAGAATGCGTTTCAAACAAGAGTTTGAAATACGTTTTAAGAAGATGAGAAGACAAGAGATATATATTAAATATGTATTTTCTGAAAAAGTAATAAGGGTAACATGTGAAGAAGGAGAAATCCTTTGAAACACGTAAAGCAGTTTACGTTGGAAACATGCAACTCTTAGGAAATTAACTCATTGATAGGTTAAGACAATCACTTTAAATCAATTACAATGTAATTGACATTGAGAATCTGATCAATCGAAGATATTCGATATATAAAAACTATAGATGCGAGTAATACAAGAAAGATGAGTGCCGAGGAGCGGAGCATACATAGGTATGTGAGCACCGCAGGACACGAAATCTGACGAAGTAGGACGACGCATGTAGAGTTTTTAGAGGTCAAGCTACTAAGAGCATAGGGTGAATGCCTTGGCACCAGAAGGCGATGAAGGACGTGACAAGCTGCGAAAAGCTACGGAGAGGCGCAAATAGCCATTGACCCGTGGATATCCGAATGGGGAAACCCGGCCGAGTTAAACACTCGGTCATCGTAACATGAATACATAGTGTTACGAAGGCAGACGTTGGGAACTGAAACATCTAAGTACCAACAGGAGTAGAAATCAAAAGAGATTCCGTAAGTAGTGGCGAGCGAAAGCGGAAGAGCCCAAACCAAAAGATAGCAATATCTTTCGGGGTTGTGGACTAGCATAATGATCCTTAAGACATAGCAGAATGAGCAGCTGGAAAGCTGAGACCATAGAGGGTAAAAGTCCCGTAAGCGAAATGTTAAGAGGCAGGCTAGAATCCAGAGTACCACGAGGCACGTGAAACCTCGTGGGAAGCAGGGTGGACCACCATCCAAGGCTAAATACTAACTGGTGACCGATAGTGAAGCAGTACCGTGAGGGAAAGGTGAAAAGAACCCCGGGAGGGGAGTGAAAGAGAACCTGAAACCCTATGTTTACAAGCAGTTGAAGAGCGTTAAGGCTCGACAGCGTACTTTTTGTAGAACGGTCCGGCGAGTTATTGTATGCAGCAAGGTTAAGTACTAAAGGTACGGAGCCGAAGGGAAACCGAGTGTTAAGAGCGCGTTAAGTTGCATGCTATAGACCCGAAACCGGGTGACCTACCCATGGACAGGTTGAAGCGGGAGTAAAATCTCGTGGAGGACCGAACCACATGACCGTTGAAAAGGTCTGGGATGAGCTGTGGGTGGCGGAGAAATTCCAATCGAACTCGGAGATAGCTGGTTCTCCCCGAAATAGCTTTAGGGCTAGCCTCAAGGGAAAATCATACGGAGGTAGAGCACTGAATGGGCTAGGGGCCTTACCGGGTTACCGAACCCTATCAAACTCCGAATGCCGTAATGATGTTACTTGGGAGTCAGACTATGAGAGATAAGTCCCATGGTCAAAAGGGAAACAGCCCAGACCATCAGCTAAGGTCCCAAAATCACAGTTAAGTGGAAAAGGATGTGGGCTTGCTAAGACAACTAGGATGTTGGCTTAGAAGCAGCCACTCATTCAAAGAGTGCGTAATAGCTCACTAGTCGAGTGAGCCTGCGCCGAAAATTACCGGGGCTAAACTGTGTACCGAAGCTATGGATCAGCGTGCATCCAATAGTATCGCCTAGCAAGTAAGATAGAGCTAGGTAATTTCACCAAATGTATCATATGAAAAATGATTCAAAACATTTGGTCAAATTATCTCATAGCTAAACTGTGTACTAGGAGATAGTATTGGATGCACGAGGGTGGTAGGGGAGCTTACTGTTGTAGGTTGAAGCAAGATCGAAAGGACTTGTGGACGAAGCAGTAGTGAGAATGCCGGAATAAGTAGCGAGAGTAAAGTGAGAATCTTTACCGTCGAAAACCTAAGGTTTCCTGGGGAAGGTTCGTCCGCCCAGGGTAAGTCTGGACCTAAGCTGAGGCCGAAAGGCGTAAGTGATGGACAACAGGTTGAAATTCCTGTACTACCGTTAATCGTTATGAGAGAGGTGGGGACGCAGGAGGATAAGTCAAGCGATCAGCTGGAAAAGATCGTGCAAGCGAGGTAGATAGTCCGGTAGGCAAATCCGCCGGATGTTTCGAAGACGTGATGCGGAGGGAAAACAAGTACCGAAGTGACAGATTCCACACTGACGAGAAAAACCACTATCCAGATTAAAGGTACCAGTACCGCAAACCGACACAGGTAGGTGAGGAGAGAATCCTAAGACGAGCGGGAGAAGCGTTGTTAAGGAACTCGGCAAATTGACCCCGTAAGTTAGCGAAAAGGGGTGCCTCAAGCAATTGAGGCCGCAGAGAATAGGCCCAAGCAACTGTTTATCAAAAACACAGGTCTCTGCTAAATCGAAAGATGAAGTATAGGGGCTGACGCCTGCCCGGTGCTGGAAGGTTACGGGAATTGCTTAGGGGAAACCCGAAGGCATGAACTTAAGCCCCAGTAAACGGCGGCCGTAACTATAACGGTCCTAAGGTAGCGAAATTCCTTGTCAGGTAAGTTCTGACCCGCACGAATGGCGTAATGACTTGGGCACTGTCTCAACAACGTACCCGGCGAAATTGTAGTACTTGTGAAGATGCAAGTTACCCGCGACTAGACGGAAAGACCCCATGGAGCTTCACTGTAGCTTGATATTGGGTTTCGGTATTTTTTGTACAGGATAGGTGGGAGACTGAGAACTGGTGGCGCCAGCCATCAAGGAGTCGACGTTGGGATACCACTCTAAAAGTACTGGAACTCTAACCTGAGACCATAAGCTGGTCTAGGGACACTGTCAGGTGGGCAGTTTGACTGGGGCGGTCGCCTCCCAAAGAGTAACGGAGGCGTCCAAAGGTTACCTCAGCGCGGTTGGAAATCGCGCAACGAGTGCAAAGGCATAAGGTAGCCTGACTGTGAGAGAAACACCTCGAGCAGGTACGAAAGTAGGGCTTAGTGATCCGGTGGTATGAAAGTGGAATTGCCATCGCTCAACGGATAAAAGCTACCCTGGGGATAACAGGCTTATCTCCCCCAAGAGTCCACATCGACGGGGAGGTTTGGCACCTCGATGTCGGCTCATCGCATCCTGGAGCTGTAGCAGGTTCCAAGGGTTTGGCTGTTCGCCAATTAAAGCGGTACGCGAGCTGGGTTCAGAACGTCGTGAGACAGTTCGGTCCCTATCTGTCGCGGGCGCAGGATATTTGAGAGGATCTGTCCTTAGTACGAGAGGACCGGGATGGACGAACCTCTAGTGCACCAGTTGTCATACCAATGGCACAGCTGGGTAGCCAAGTTCGGCAGGGATAAACGCTGAAGGCATCTAAGCGTGAAACCCACCTCAAGATGAGATATCCCACTAGCAATAGGTAAGACCCCATGTAGACTACATGGTTGATAGGTCAGGAGTGTAAGCATAGTAATGTGTTAAGCTGACTGATACTAATAGGTCGAGGGTTTGACCCAAAGAAAACAGGTATTCAAAAGTAGAAGGTCTTAACTAGACAATGAGAGCTTCACATCTTCTTAGAAGAATAACATTAATCAGTTCTGAAGGTACAAAGTACCTAATAATTTTCTGGTGGAAATGACGAGATGGCCACACCCGTTCCCATACCGAACACGGCAGTTAAGCATCTCAGTGCCGATAATACTTGGCTGGAAACGGCCCGGGAAAGTAGGTCTCCGCCAGATTTATATGAAAACCTCAAGCTTATAGCTTGAGGTTTTGTTATTATATTCGGAAAATAGATTTGGGCAATTTGTTAGGATAGTTGATTATAATTAATTAAAAATATATAATATAAGTCTGCTTAAAATTTACGAAAATGAGAGGGGTAATAACAATGTCAGCTGCAAACCATCCGGCCTATAAGGAAGAGCTTGAAAGGTGCAGATATACTCTGGACTATGTGGAGAAAAGCCTGAAAAAAGCTCTTGAAAAGAGAGAAAAGATTGGTAATGAACTTGAAAGTGTACAAAAGCATATGAGTGGTGACAGTAGTGCCGATTATACCAGTATAATGGTAAATACTATGCTGCATGATACTCTGGCTTTAAAGGTTAAAAATTTATATACTGCCAGAGGTAAGCCGTATTTTGCCAGGGTAGATTATAAGGAAAATGATTCTGATAGGACAGAAAAGCTGTATATAGGAAAAATGTCGCTATCCAGGGATGAAGACCAGGAAATAGTTATCGTAGACTGGAGGGCACCAATTGCAAACCTTTATTACGAGGGTAGACTTGGCCCGTCAAGCTATGAATGCCCGGATGGTATAATTAATGGAGAACTTCTTTTAAAAAGACAATTCTCAATTAATAATGGGAGTCTCGACGAAATTTTTGACATAGACATAACAACAAATGATGAATTTCTTCAAACATATCTTGGGGCAAATGCAGAAAACAGACTTAAAGAAATTGTATCAACAATTCAGGAGGAGCAGAACAAAATCGTAAGAGCTCCAATGTGGAAACCGCTGATTGTCCAAGGGGTAGCAGGTAGTGGTAAGACTACTATTGCACTTCATAGAATAGCATATCTTATATATACGTTTGAAAAAAGTTTTGATCCTGAGAATTTTATGATTATTGCTCCAAACAGACTTTTTCTAAACTATATTTCAGAGGTATTACCTGAACTTGGAGTTGATAGGGTTAAGCAAACAACTTTTGAGGAGTTTTCTATGGAGCTTATAGGGAAAAAGTTTAAGCTCAGAGATGCAAATGAAAAGTTAAATATGTTTGTTAATCATAATGTGACAGAGGAGCAGATTATGCATAATAATCTTGTAAGAGGTTCTTCAATTCTAAAAACCTCTATGGACTTCAAAGACATTATTGATGAATACTTAAAGGAGATTGAGCTATCTTTTATTCCTAAAAAGGATATTACTCTTGGTACTAAAGTTATTTTTTCCTATGAAGAATTAAATAATTTGTTTTTGACCCAATATGGCATGTGGCCTATTGCACAAAGGATGAATGAGATTAAGAAAAGTATTAAAACAAGGTTAAAAACAAGTAAGGACCAGTTTATTCAGCAGATACATGCTGAATGTGACAAAAAGGTAGCAAGGGCAAGGGCTGGTATTGCAGATGCGTCTGAAAGGCAAAGATGTATACTGGAAGCTTTTGAAAAAAGAGACCGTGTTTTAGAGAAGATTGAAAAAGCAGCAAAATCTTTAATCAAGGATTATGTAGCCAGTCTGCCAAAATTAAGTCCCTACCAATACTATGTTGATTTGATGAAAAATACAGAGGTTTTCAATAGGATTGTGGCCAAATACACTGACGAAGAGACATGTAAATTTATTAGAGAGTATACTCTTGATATATTAAATAGCGGTGGGATTGAGCAGGAGGATTTGGCACCTATAATATATCTAAAATATAAGGTTTACGGTATGGATGAGAAAATACCCGTCAGGCATATTGTAATTGATGAAGCTCAAGATTTCAGTGCGTTTCAGTTCTATGTTATGAAAAAAATTGTTAAGGACAGTTCTTTTACCATTCTCGGGGATTTATGTCAAGGGATTCATTTTTACAGAGGGGTGCGTAACTGGGACGAGGTTGTTAATAACGTTTTTGAGGGTAAAAAGTGCGAGTTTTTAACCTTGGAGCAAAGTTACAGAACTACTGTTGAAATTATGGAGGCTGCCAATAACGTTATGGAGAAACTGGATAATAAGGATTTGGTACGTGCCAAACCTGTTATCAGACATGGAGAACCCGTTGAATACATTCAGAAGAATGACATTTCTGATGTGGCCGCAGACATAGTTGAAAAGATTGAGCAGGCAAAAAAGCTAGGACATAAAACAATAGCGGTTATATGTAAAACCATGGAAGAGTGTAGTCAAATACTGCCTATGATAAAGAAGGCTGATAAAAATATAAGTATTATTACAGGAAATGAGAAGGAATATAAAAGCGGTATTGTAGTGGTTCCATCTTATTTGTCCAAGGGTCTGGAATTTGATGTGGTACTTATTTCAAATGCCAGCAGCGAATATTATACAAAAAGTGACCTTGATATTAAGCTGCTTTATGTAGCTATGACAAGGCCTTTGCACAAACTTTGTATTTATCATACAGGAGAAATTTCAAATCTGCTAAGATAATAATAAAAAAATGAACCCGGCTTGTTAAGTACTTTATATCACAAGCGAGGGTTCATTTTAATAGAAAGGTTTTTTTATGAGTTTTCGCTGACCTTACTGCTTCTGGCAGCTATTTTAGCTGCTCTGGCCTCTTTCTTTGACATCTTTGGGGCTTTTTTGGAACTACCTTTGTCTCCCATATAATTACTCCTTTCATATTAACTTATAATCATTATTGCCATTTATTCCATAGTAGATACAGTTATTACAATAAAAATTCTCCACTAGTATTAAGCCTGTATAGATGAATTTTCGTTTTTAGGAATAAATTCGCTTCCTTCATCATCAGCTAACCTAGCCTTCTTTCTACCTGATAGAAGCAACGATGCAACAAGGAATACAACCATTATAACTGTGATTATTAATATATTCTGGTTAAGGAAGCTGCTGTTGTTTCCTGAGATTGTTTCTTTAAGTGCATAAACTGAGTATGTCATAGGCATGAATGGGTTTATGGTTTTAAAGAAGCCCGGTATCAATTCATTGGGGAATGTACCACCGCTGGAAGTAAGCTGGAGTATAAGAAGAAGTATTGTAAAGAACTTACCTACATCTCCAAGATGTACTATCAGGAACTGAACTATTGATATAAAGCAAAGTGATACTAAAGTAATTACTAAAAAGAACATACCTGTATGCGTTGGCTTTAATTTCAGTTCATTAATAAGTACCAGTCCTAATCCAATTGCAGTTATGACACCTAGTGCAGGATATATCAGGAACTTAATATCCATATGCATGTTTTTAATAATCTTTTTCTTAAATCTGATCTGTGGGTTAAGATAAATCATAACGAACATAATCAGTGCTCCTACCCAGAGTGAGAGTGAAATAAAGTAGGGGGCAAATGCAGTTCCATAATCGCTTACGGGATCTACGGCTTTTTCATCTACCTTTACAGGGTCTGAAACATATTCAGCCAATCCGTCAAGTTTTGAAACCTTATCATTGGCTTCTTCCTCTTTGTCAACTATTTTTTTATACGCTTCTTCTACCTTGTCATCAAGTGTGCCTGCTCCGTCATGCAATTCTTTCTCACCGTCAAGGAATTTTTGCGCATTTGTATTAAGCTCGCTTGTGCCATTACTGGCTTTTTGTATACCGTTTTTAAGCTCAGAAGCACCTGCGCCTAACTTGTTTGCACCATCTGCAAGCTGTGCTGCGGCTGATGCTGCAACTGAAATGCTGCCGGAGGCCTTCTGGATTCCTGTATCAATTTGTGAATATCCTTTATTGAGCTGTGTTGCACCTGAGGATGCCTGTGCAATTCCCTGTGTCAACTGTGTGGTGCCGTTATTAAGTGAATCAATACCAGCGGAAATCTTTTCTCCACCGATAACAAGTGCGTTTGAACCGGCTGCAAGTTGTTGTGCTGCACTTGCTAACTGTGGAGCACCATCAACAAACTTTGAAACACCTTCATTTAGCTGTTTACTTCCTGCCGCTAATTGCTGAGAAGCCGTTGAAAGACCACCTGCACTTGTTTTAAGTGTATCCGAAGCCTTATTTAGCTGCTCAATGGAGCTTTGTGATTTCTGGGAAATAGCCAATATGCTTTGTATATTCTTGTCAGCCATTGCCTCAGGGTGTGCTTTAATGTATTCTGTAAGTGCATCGGCAACACTCTTATTTGTACTTGTCAGAGTCTTGACCCCATCTGTATATTGGGATACTCCTTTACTAAATTCTTCCATATTAGTTGAATATGCAGTTAAATTGTTGTAGAGCTGAGTGGACCCGCTTTTGAGCGGCTGCAGCTGTGTCCCAAGTGGAGCTACTCCCTGACCAAAGGTTGCAAGACCGGATGTATAATCCTTAAGTCCCTGATTGTAAGCGGATATACCTGCTTTTAATTCCGGGAGCTTGGTAGTTAGTTGGGATACTCCTGAGTTGAGTTGGAACAGGCCGGAATCAAGTGTAGCCAGTTTCTTATGGAATAAATTAGAACCATCACTTAATTGTTGTAATTGAGGTATACTTAAATGAAGTGCCTTTGCAAATTCATCCTGCTTTGAAGCAAGTGTATTGTTGCCTCCGGCTAGTGCATCTGCACCGTTGTTCAGTTTATCCATGCCGTTATTCAGCGTATTTAAACCGTCATTAAATTTCACTTGATTATTAATCAGCGTATTTAAACCGTCCTCTAGCTTGCTTGTGCCGTCAGTCTGCATTTTTTTAAGACCGTCACTAAGTTCTGTGAGCTGATCGGGCATTTTTTTGTTTTCATCGGATATATACTGAACCATTTCTTTTGTAACTTTTTGAGATACATTCATTTCAAGTTCTAGTATAGCCCTGTTTAGAATTTGTGAAGCAAGGTAGTTTCTTTTTTGTTGAGGCTGATATGAGATAACAGCCTGCTGCTTATCCTTTGTCTCAGCCGTTGCTATCTTTGCTGAAAAATTTTCTGGAATCTGGATCATTGCATAATATTTTCTATCCTTGAGTCCTTCTTGAGCTTCTGCCTTATTGGTAAAAATCCATTTTAGACTTTTATTGTCTTTAAGCTCATCTACAAATTCCTGACCGGCGTTTTTCTGTTGGTCGTTTATTGTAGCACCCTTGTCTTCATTAACTACCGCAACGGGAAGGTTTTCTAACTTGCTATACGGATCCCAGAAGGCATCAAGGAAGAAAAAGCTGTACATGATAGGGATGATAATAATTGCAAGTATTACTGCCAGACGCTTAATGTTTAAAAACTTGTCTTTCATGCATTCACTCTCCTTCAAATAATTTTTTGCTAACATTTTGAAAATTCTTGTTTCGATGAAAATGATGTAAACATAAATGAGTAAGCATTTATTCCTATTGGCTTCAATTTACTAAAGCATCGAAAACTATACCAAAGTTGCTGTTAAGTTTTGATAGAACAGTGAGAAATAATAATCTTTCATCATCCGAAAGCAACCCAAAAATTTTTTCAGCTACCTTGTGCCACAGATTATTAACGTTTCGGCAGACTTCGTTTCCACTGCCTGATAATGTAACAAAAACCTGTCGCCGGTCTTCTACGTCTCTTATTCGTTCAACAAAGCCCTTATCAATCAATCTGTCAATTGTTACTGTAGGCGTACCGCAACTGACTCCAAGGGTTTTGGCAATCTGAGACATACTCTTGGTTTCACCGCAGCCAATTACAACAATGGTTTTGATTTCAATTAGTGTAAGCTCATTCAGGTCTTTGTATAAATGCTTTTTGCTGCTTAATACCTCAAATCTGCCTAGCAATTCATAAAACAAACTCCCAATCTGGTGTAACTCGTTTTTGTTCTTTTCATCCAATATTTTCACTTCCTTATATTTTGAATTTCAAAATATCTTGCATACCAAATATATTACTTTCAAAGTTGATAGTAAATCCCCATTTATTATAATGAATTCCGGTTTATACAAAATACATTCCTCATGCTTAATATTTATACTTATATCATCGTTATTTATATTAAATAATCTTTGTGAAATATCACAAAAATTCAAAAGTAAAACAGTCTTCTATTGGTACATTTTGTTATCGACGAAATGACATTTTAGAATACTTAGAAAAGTAACGGTTTCAACAAATGGGAAGTTAGAACAAAAAAAGGCCTGACTTAGATAGAATATCTAAATCAGACCTTAGTAGTTACCCTGAAATGAAAATCAATTTATCTATGAAATATAAACCGTGTTGGAGGATTTTTCAAATCTGAAGACAAGGTTCAAGGATTTTGCCAGGGTTTCAAGATTTATATGGGGTATTTTGTTAATATAAATTCTTGTTTGATTAAGTTTCTGTTTCTGAGCGTCCGATATCTTTCCGGCAAGTAATACAATATCTTTTTCAGCAATGTACTGCTTTCCCTCTAAAGATATTATCTGGCCTTGACGGAATAAACTGTTTTTATATATTAACGCTGTTTTTTTATCACCGTTGAATTTTTTCTGTGTCATCAGCTGCTTGGCAATTCTGACGGGGATAAGCTTATTTTCATTCCAAATAGTGTTGTAATATGACCATTCTACAGGCTTTGAAAGACCTCTTTTTCCTCCTATCTCAAGGGTAAAGGAAGGAATTTTTAGCTTTTGAACGCACCAATCTTTAAAACCTGAAGTGGACGATTTGTAGTTGGAGGGGCTTACCAAACTGTAACCTGTTGTGGCCTTTAGCATATTTGCATAAGCCAGATCCCTTGTTCTGTCTGCTCCTTCTTGCCCAAAATACCAGTATATTATGTTTCCTGCTGCATGATATGCAAGTGTCAGGTCAAATTCTATATTGAGGCATAAATCTCTAACTGCCTGAGTTTCAGGCTCAGAGAAGGCTTTAGGTCCTGTAGAGTATGTAGAGTTAATTTTTTTAAACCACAGTGCATCATAATTATGATTAAGGTCTACCTTATTAGCGTTAAAGTAATAGGATGGAGAACCATTAACGCATATCTGTACTCCATCGGGATTTACCAAGGGCATAAAATAAAAGGTTACTTGGGTATCAAGCAGATTCCTGACTTTTTGGCCGTCTATAGTTCCATTGGCGACATATGCCTCCAATAAATTTTGTATCTGGTTAAGTGTAAGTATTGTACCTATGTATTCTCTGGGATGATGGGCTGCATTTATAAAAATCTTTTTTGAGCCATTTCCTATTTTTAGTACTTGTAAATCTCTCTTTAGTACACTTTTTCCTGCTGAAAAGAGATATGTTATACTGCTGTAATTTTTGTTAAATTCTTTAAGCCGTTTCTGTGTTTCCGTATAAACATCCTTACTTTTATATATTTGTTCGAGAGTTTTTGAATATGTAACTTTTGAAGCTTGTACTGAAAAGGTACTCAAGGATGTTAATGTGTAGATTATTGCAAGTATAAATACTTTTATTCTTTTAGACATGAAAACCTCCATTAGACGACATAATACTACAATAACTATTATTTTATAGTATATTTATTGTTTTGACCAGAAGTTAAAAAATAAAAGAACCGATAAGTTCTATCGGTTCTTTTATTTATAATGTAAATTATTATTTTTTTCCCAGTAGATATGTTATAAAATGTTGAGCTGTTCTTCCGGAAAGACCACCATTACGAAGCTCCCATCGGTTTGCTTCCAGATAAAGTTCTTCTTCAGGAAGATTAATATTGTATTTATCTGCAAGTACCTTAACAATCTGTTGGAATTCTTTTCTGTTGGGAGCTATATACAGAATCGGTAAGCCAAATCTTGATGAGAGCGAAAGCTTTTCCTGAACCGTATCGTTGGTATGAAGGTCATCATCCCTGTCGTTCTTGTCACTCCACTTTTCACGGATAATATGCCTTCTGTTAGAAGTAGCATAAATGAGTACATTTTCAGGTTTTGCCTCAAGGCCCCCTTCTATAATTGCCTTCAAATATTTATAATCTGTTTCAAATTCTTCAAAGGACAAATCATCCATATAGATGATAAATTTATATTTTCGGTCTTTTATTTTTTCTATAATAAGGGGCAAATCCCTCATTTGATGTTTATATATCTCTATCATCCGGAGACCATTTTTAAAGTACTCGTTTAGAATAGCTTTAATACTTGATGATTTACCTGTGCCGCTGTCACCATACAAAAGTACGTTATTGGCTTTGCGTCCATGTACAAAAGCTTCTGTGTTTTTAATAAGCTCATTCTTTTGAAGTTGGTAGCCAACAAGGTCATTAAGATGTATTTGCTCTGTATTTGTAATAGGTTTAAGTTCAATAGTTTTATCACAGTGTATAACACTGAAGGCTTTGTTTAATCCCAAGTTCCCCACACCAAAATTTTTGTAAAAGTCGGTTATTATTTCAAAAAAGGCATGCTCATTCTCACATGATGCCAGATTATTTACGAGTTCTTTAAAACAGGGCAGACTATTATTTTTATCTGTATCTGATGGGATAAAAGCTTTAATGATGTTCAAAGACTGGGTTTGCAGGACATCGTCAATTAAGGATAAATCAAAGTCATATAAATTTTTTATTATAATAAAATCATTCAATGCCAGTTCGTTTATTGTACCCCTTGGCTTTTCAGATACTTCACATGACCGTGAAAAGGCATTTTCATTGGTAATTAGAACATAAGTAAGGTAACAATGAAACAAATTACCGCTAAACCCATGTTCAACTGAAAATTCAATTAATTTATGCAAACCCTCGTATAGTCTTGACTTTACATTTTCTTTTGAATAAGCTTTGCTCTGATAATTGTTTATAACCCACGAAAGGTCTTCAAAAATATCAGGCTGGTAAAAATACTTATACAGGATTAATTCGTTTGTGTTTATATACATAAGTGCAGTTCCTTTGCTAGTTATGTTTTATTACTGTTATAGCACTGACTATAGGGTATGTCAATAAAAAAGCAGTTAATTGAACAATTATATAGCTATGATATTTTTTTTGAAATTAAAACATAACCGCTTAGGATAATTTGTAGTATTCCGGCGACAAAAAACTCAACAGAAGGCAAGTACCATTCTCCCAGAATTATCACCTGAGCAATTACACATATTAATAGAAGAAATCCAACTAAAGCTGATGACAGCCAGGATTTATTAGGACTGTTTTTAAGACACATGATTGAGGAAAAAATGTTTCCTGCTCCAAACACAAGAATTGCAATTATACCCGGCTGAACCCAACTATTAAAAGGCAGTTTACAAAGCCACTCAGTAGGATATTCAGAGAATATCCCACTATTGGATTGTAGCATTTGTATTCCAATGAAAATAGCCGCTATAGCTAAAAATAAATCATATAGGCCCAATATAACAGTACTTTTTTTATTCAATATAACTCATCTCCTTAAACAACTAATACTTACTGAGTACTTTTGATGCCTCAATGCTGTCCAATGTAAAGCCGTATAGTTTGTTTCGGGCAGAAAGCTGATGTTTTTTCTTTTGTACCAGATCACTAAAGCTAATTTCTGTTTTTTGTTGAGGTGTCAAATCCTGTAGTTTTTCCAGTTGTGGAGCAGCTGTATAAGATAAATGATTCAAATAAAGTACTACTGATGGTTCGTCAGGATTTTTAAGATAGCTGTCTACATTGTATTGTGCAATAATTTTTTCAATGTTAGTAAGGCTTAATATACAAACACTTACGATTACAGTCATTCCTATCCATTTTGTAACATCCAACTTGATTTTAAAGCACTTTATTATCATCCATAGCAAACAAAAGCCAATTACTGCCATAAGCCAAAGTGTCAGTACACGTTTGATACTCAGGCCATAAGCACTTATATAAATGAACATTCTCTTAACTGCAGATATAAGTAATACGCCATCACCTGCACACAGAATCACTGTTCCGAGGCTTACCCATATAGAAAGTTTCTCATTTTTTTTCTTAGTCATAACGATGACGAAAAGTGCAATGGCGAATATTATTGCTGATGCAGTACATAATTCAAAGAAGCCCCGTCTTGCATATTCTGCATAGCTTATTCCTGAGGTCTTTATATTGTCTAAGCCCCCGAAGAGATACATAAACTGAAAGCCTACAAATGCTATTAAGAATATATTTATGATGGTTAAGAAAGTACCGGTAATAACAGGTTCTATACAGCTACCCAAGTTTTTTACGGGCTTTTCCGTATGCTTTTCATATTTTAAGCCAAGGAGTGCAGCTCCAAGAAATATACCTGCCGGAATTCCCAAGAATAATTCTGTAGCCATCCTGTTAATGTCTAAACCTATAAAATTCTTAAATGATTTTACTGAAGCAGCGAATACCGCATCTGCCTGAACAAATAAGCTCATAAGTATTGCTGTAACAGGGATAGCCACAGCGATGCCTATTGCTGCGTACAAAATGTTTTTAGTAGTGGCGGATTTCTTGTTTTTGAGGGTTCTAAAAGAGTGAAAGGGCATTGGAATGTTTGTAAAAGGCTTTGCAAATAGGTTTGAAATAACTTTGACAAATGTATCCGGTGAAAATAAGCTGTTTATCTGAAAATTGCCAAGAAGAATAAGCTGCACACATATAATTCCTATTAACGTAAGCCAGGTAATCCATCTGGTACTTGGATTGTAGTGAGTAAAGAAGCTTACTGCCATTAGCATTGCCGGTATGGTCAAAATTACGGCTGTTTTATTAAGAGGCGCAGCATTGTCTCTGAAAAAGTAATAAATGCTGCAATAAAACGCTGCAAGATATATTGGAGCAGCTATCCCCGGAGATTGGAAAAAAATCGTTTCTAAAAACAGGATTGATAATAAAATACTCAAAATTGATATTGTCAATCCTTTGGAAGAGCTAACACGTGATTTGAATTCATGATATTCGGGTCTTTTATTTCTTGGAACATAACTTGCGTAATAAGGTGGTGGTAATGGAGAGGCTGAAGCTCCTGATATTTGATTTTTATTTTCCATTTTAAGACTCCTTTCGTTAATAAAAAATATATTTATTCGTCTTTTTGGGCGGTTTTTTCATCGGTTGGTACGTATTCAAGGATATCACCGGGCTGACAGTTTAACGCCTTACATATTTCCTCAAGAGTTGAAAATCTAATGGCCTTGGCCTTGTTGGTTTTTAATATTGATAGGTTGGCTGTGGTTATACCTATTTTTTCAGCTAGTTCTGTTGAACTCATTTTTCTCTTTGCTAGCATTACATCAACATTTACTATAATCGGCATAGTGGTTCTCCTTGTCTATATTGTCAAGTCGTTTTCTTGCTTATAATTAACTGCCTGATAGAACAACTCAGCAATTATAAATATGCAGGCAGCTAAAAATAAAAAGGTCAGTCCTACAAGAACAACAAACACCGACGGGATAAAGAATATGCCAATTATATATGCAAATGCTATAGGCAAACACAGGTAGGAGATGTATTTGATTCTATTTGCCGTATCAAATGTAAAGGGGCTTTTTGAATTAATATTATGCAAAACTTTTTTTGCTTGCATTAATATTGTAAAAGCACATACACCGGATATTACTAAAAGTACTATCATGGAATTGTATATTCTAGGTTCTACTGTTGTATTTTTTAAAAGAAGGTAATAGTTTAGTGTCCATGGCAAGGTGATAATTAATATAACGCCAAAAATCTGAAACACTGTGCAGAGCACTTCCATAAGCTGACTTATACCTCTTTTTCCAAGTATCTGATAACCCATAAATAATTCACACCTTTTTTATTTAATATATTTATTTTACCGCTATCCAAATGTAATATACATCTATTATTATTGTTTGTCAATAAAAAAGTATTAAATAATGATAAATACTTTTCGATATTCAGTATTATTTTGAAATAAAAAACAACCCGTGGAAATAAATCTTATTTTCACGGGTTGTTTTTTATTTATTTTTTTAGAATTAATTATTTAGCCAAAACAGCTTTTGCCTTTGCAACAACGTTTTCAGTTGTGAAGCCAAAGTGTTTGAACAACTGGTCTGCAGGGCCTGAAGCACCAAAAGTATCTATGGAAATTACTTCGCCCTTTAGTCCAACATATTTGTGCCATCCGAAGGAGGAAGCTGCTTCAACTGCCACTCTGTTAGCAACAGATGATGGAAGTACGCTTTCCTTGTAATCAGCTGACTGTCTGTCAAAGAGCTCCATTGAAGGCATACTTACAACTCTTGCATCAATGCCTTCTGCTTGCAACTGTTTGCCGGCTTCAAGAGTAATGTGTACTTCTGAGCCACAAGCTATCAGAATGATTTCAGGAGTAGCATTTTTTGAATCCAACAGAGTATAAGCACCCTTTAAAGCTACTTTTCCGTCGATATCAAGAACAGGAAGGTTCTGTCTTGTTAATACCAAACAAGTAGGTGATGAAGGGTTAGTAATAGCTGTAAACCAACCGGCAGCTGTTTCGTTTGCATCAGCAGGTCTGAAATCAATAAAGTTTGGTATACTTCTTACAGAAGCTAATTGCTCAATTGGTTGGTGAGTAGGTCCGTCTTCACCTACACCAATGCTGTCATGAGTCATTACATAAGTAACAGGTAATTTCATTAGTGCTGAAAGTCTCATAGCACCCTTTAAATAGTCAGTGAACACAAAGAAGGTTGCACAGTACAGTTTTAATCCGCCGTATACAGCCATTGCATTTGCTATAGATGCCATTGCGTGTTCTCTTACGCCAAAGTGAAGGTTTCTGCCGCTGTAATCTTTAGCTGAGAAGTCTCCAACACCTTTCATAGCAGTCTTATTTGATGGTGCAAGGTCAGCAGAACCTCCAACAAGGTTAGGGATTCTTTGTGACAGGTAATTTATAAGATTTCCTGAAATAGCCCTTGTTGCATTTGCCTTAGGTTCAGCTTTCCAGAAAGCTTCATCGTTCAGAAGCATTTCTTCATAGCTGTCATTCTGCCACATGTCCCATTCCTTTGCGAGGCCCGGGTATTCAGCAGCATATTTCTTGAACATTTCATTCCATTCGTTTTCAGCCTTTATACCTGAATCAATAATTCCATTCATGTAAGCTGAAACTTCATCATTAACATTAAAGCAGTCATCCTTGCACATTCCCAAGAATTCCTTGGTCTTTGCAAGTCCTTCGTCTCCAAGAGGTTCGCCGTGAACAGATGAGCTTCCTGCTTTTGGTGAGCCGTAACCGATTTGAGTTTTAATGATAATAATTGAAGGTGCGCTTGTGTCAGCCTTTGCCTTTGCAACTGCTGCACTTATGTCCTCAACACTGTTTCCGTCTTCAACTTTAAGTACTTGCCAACCGTATGCTTCGAAACGTTTTGCAACATCTTCTGTGAAAGCTATGTCGGTATTTCCTTCTATAGTAATATTGTTGCTGTCATAAAGTAATATAAGCTTGCCCAGTTTTAAGGTACCTGCAAGTGACGCTGCTTCGCTTGCAACGCCTTCCATGAGACAGCCGTCTCCTGATAATGCAAAAGTATAGTTATCAACTATTTTGTAGCCGTCCTTGTTGAATTTGGCAGCCATAAACTCTTCAGCCATTGCCATACCAACTGCATTGGCAACACCTTGACCAAGAGGTCCTGTTGTAATTTCAACGCCCGGTGTATGTCCGTATTCAGGATGTCCAGGAGTTTTACTGTTAAATTGTCTGAAATTTTTCAAATCTTCCATTGAAACATCGTAACCGAACACATGCAGCATTGAGTAAAGCATTGCTGAACCATGACCTGCTGAGAGTACAAATCTGTCTCTATTCGGCCATTGTGGGTTTTTAGGATTATGTTTCATATGTTTTGCCCAAACTGTATAGGCTATAGGTGCTGCACCCAGTGGCAAACCCGGATGTCCTGAAGATGCTTTTTGAACTGCTTCTGCAGCCAACACCCTTATAGTGTTAATAGAAGCTGTGTCTATCATGCTCATTATTAGTCCTCCCCAATATAATTATTACATTAAACATATTAACACAAAAATATATAAAAATGATTATCTATTACAAAAAATTATAGTTATGCAATAAAATATTTCAAAAATTTTTTAACAGCTATAATTAAGTGTTTGCATATGGATAGTGATTCATACCATATATTATTAAAAATATTATCTTTTCAAAGTGAAAGGTGTATAATAGGTAATACTAAAATTAACTGCGATTTAATTGAAATATGAGGAAATATAATGGAAGAGTTTATTGGAAAGCACAGAGGTAATTGTGAAAATAACGTGGGCTGCTGCGGATATTGCTGTACTAAGATTGAAAATTTTTCAGTAACCATAGGCAGAACACAAATATTGCAGGATGTAAGTCTTCATCTTCACTGTGGGGAGCTGACTGCGATTATAGGCCCTAATGGGGCAGGAAAGAGTACTTTACTCAAATCTATACTGGGAGAAATTAAGCACGAAGGTAATATTGTATTTGCAGGAGCCAGTGGAGAGGCTGCCGGAAGGCCTGTTGTGGGATATGTTCCTCAGCAGCTGGAATTTGATACTTCCGCACCTCTTAGCGTAAAAAATCTATTTGCATCGTGTATGAGCAGAAAACCTGCTTGGCAGGGTGTTTCAAAAAAACTGGATAAAAGAATTGTAGATTGCTTGAGCCGAGTTCAGGCTGAGAAGCTTATAGACAAACGATTGGGAGCTTTGTCCGGTGGAGAGCTGCAAAGAGTGCTACTGGCACTGGCACTTGAGCCGATGCCGCAGCTTTTGCTTTTGGATGAGCCTGTGTCGGGGGTTGACAGGAAGGGACTTGAAGTTTTCTATGAGATAGTCTCTAAAATAAGAAAAGAATATGATTTGACAATAATACTTGTTTCCCACGACCTTGATTTGGTTAGAAAACATGCAGACAGGGTAATTTTGTTAAACAGAACTGTAATACTAAACGGAACTCCCGAAGAAGTGTACACTGATAAACGCATGCATGAAACCTTCGGTCTGACCGGTATTCTGGGAAATGAAACCGACGAGAACGGAGGCGGGAAATAGTGGAGCAGATATATAAAATTCTTGATATTTTGTTTCCATTTAGTTGGCTTGGCTATGAATTTATGAAAAATGCCTTTCTGGCTATTTTGCTGATTGCTCCGGTATTCGGTATTCTGGGAACTATTATAGTAAACAACCGTATGGCATTTTTCTCTGATGCCTTGGGTCACGGCGCTTTTACCGGAATTGCAATAGGCACGGCAATAGGTGTTTTTCAGCCTATGTGGTCTGCAATAGCTTTTTCAATAGCTTTTGCTGTTCTTATTACGATTGTTAAGAATAAAACGAAAACATCCACCGATACGGTTATAGGAGTATTTTCATCTGCTGCAATAGCCTTGGGTGTTGTACTAATGTACTCAAAAGGCAGCAATAAATATTCTTCTGTTCTGGTGGGAGATCTTTTAAGTATAAGTGCAGGAGAGGTAGGACTTTTACTCATTATAGCCATTGTAATAATCGTATTTTGGTTAATGTTTTACAATAAAATTCTTTTGGTAAGCTTAAATCAATCACTTGCAAAAAGTCGGGGAATAAATACCGTGGCTGTCGAAATGGCTTTTACATCTGCTATTGCAGTGGTGGTAACAATCAGCATACAGTGGATTGGACTTCTGATAATTAATTCCCTTCTGGTTCTTCCCGCCGCTGCTGCAAGAAACGTATCATCAAGCGCCCGACAGTACAATATCATTGCATTACTGATTTCCTTTGTTTCGGGTATTGGGGGTCTTATCATGTCGTACTATCTGGATACTGCAACGGGAGCAACGATAGTTATTATTGCGGCGGTTATATACTTTATTACACTTGGATTAAGAAAAAGGTTTATATAATAGGGTTGTTTTAACAACTGTACTCCCGTACAAAATTATATCAATGATTGCTTCCAAGATATTTGCTAGAGTTTATAGCGGCTCATCTCAGGATATTTTACCGTCGCTCACATTCATCGTCCATGATTCATTGTGTCGCTAATACCTACATCGTGTAGGTATTACGGTAAAATATCCGTCTTCGCCGATAAACCACTGCAAATATCTTTAACCAAGCTTCCATTGATACAATTTATACTAGCGTACTGGTTTACAACAACCCTTTCTATTTTATTCCCCCATTACCACTACTATTTCATTAGTAGCTTTAAGCTCATCTGTGCTGATATAACAGCCATCAATACGCTTTCCGTTAACGGTAACGTATTTTACTCCTTTTTCCACACCTTGACTGTTATCGACAGTTATATTGAGAACATTATTTCTGAATACCTTGGTCATTTTAAAGTTCGTCCAGTTCGAAGGGATACATGGATTTATTTTTATACCATCGTACTCAGGCTGTAATCCCAGAATTCCGTATACCATTGAAACCATTACAGTTGATGCTGTACCTGTCAGCCAGTGAACATGTGAACGTCCGTGATTTTGGGTATCAGTTCCTTCTGTAGCCTGTCCGTGTATGTATGGCTCCAGTTTTCTCTTTTCGGCATTGTCATTCATGGCAGCAGGATTTATTTCGGTAAAATATTCATAGGCCCTGTTACCGTTTCCTATAATAGTTTCAGCAAGTATCAACCAACCTTGGGGCTGTGAGAAAATTCCCGCATTTTCCTTGGTTCCCGCATTAAATAGTGACATTCTTGCCACAGGAAGACCGTATTCTCTGAAAGCAGGGTAGAACAACATTGCACCATATTTGGTATTCAGATTAGCATATACCTTATCAAGAACTGCATTGGCTTGTTCCCCTTCAGCAGCACCGCTTATAACGGACCAGACCTGAGGATTAAGCCACAGGCTTGCTTCGGAATTGTTTTTTGAGCCGATAATATATCCGTCCTCAGTGAATCCTCGTACATATTGGTCCCCTTCCCAGGCAGACTTTTGAATACTTCCGTTTAATTCTTCAAGGAGGCCTTTTACCCATGCAATATCTGCTGAAGAACCCTTTTTAACTGCAAATTCTTCAAATATTTTAAGTGCATAGTACAGCTGGAAGGCTACGAAGAGAGATTCACCTTTTGAGCCAAGTCTAAGGCAATCGTTCCAGTCAGCATACAAACCTGCAGGCAGACCATGACTGCCTTGTCTGTCCAAATTAAACTGTATTGCTTGTTTCAAGTGTATATATACAGTTGCCTCTCCCTTGTCTGCATAAGGAATGCTTTCATCTATAAAGTCCCAATCTCCGCTTTCTTTAATATATGTAATAACTGTTGGGAACAGCCAAAGAGCATCATCTGCCCGATAAAAGGATTGCCCCGTTTCTTTTGCGTACTGTGATTCATCAGGAGTAGCTTCTTCTCCGGGCCTATGGTCGAACTTCACAAGAGGCAGACCACCGCCATTGGAAACTTGTCCCGAAAGCATAAGCCAAAGTCTTTCTCTTGCCACATTTTGGTCTAAGTGGATTATACCCTGTATATCCTGTACCGTGTCACGGTATCCTAATCCGTTTCTCAGACCACAGTATTGGAAGGAGGCTGCTCTTGACCAGAAAAAAGTTATAAAACACTGGTATGCATTCCAGACGTTTGCCATATTATTAAAATTATCATCAGGGGTTTCAACCTGTAGATTGCCCAGCCTCGAATGCCAGAAAGTTTTCAATTGTTTAAGCTCATGTGAAACGACTTGGCTGAAATCAAAAGAAGCCTCACAAGAGCAATTATCTGTCTTTTCAACAGTAGCATATTTTGAAATTAATTCTCTTGCAAAAGCTCCATTTCCTGCTCCAAGGAGGAAAGTCATTTCAGCTTCTTCACCGGGATTTAATTCTATATCTGTCTGGAGAGCTCCAAAGGAATTTCCGTTATAGGAAACGGTATTTGAACACTTTCCCGATTCCACGGCAACAGGATTGCCATAATTTCTGTAGTTACCTATAAACATGTCTCTTTCGCCGTCAAAAGCAGAAACTGACTGCCCTGCTAGACCGAAAAATCTGTATATGGGGTCGCCCTTTTTATTGGAAGTTCCTTCAACATCTGCTGATGCCTCACTTCCATTTGCGTTGATTACCTGAAGTATGTGATTTTCTTTAAAATGTGTTCTACTTATAAATTGCGAGTACTGAAGATTTACAGTATCATTTTCATAGTGGTCATGGTTTGTGAATTCCGCCATTCCATATATAGATAAGCTCCGTTTGTTTGTACTGTTGTTCTTTATTCTGAAATTCCATACCTCATAGTTTTTATCAAGAGGAACGTAATAAAGGGTACGGCTTTCTATATCCTTGTAGGAGGATGAAATAATAGTATAGGCAGTTCCGTGTCTGCATTCACTCTTATAGCTGTCAATGGCTTTGCAAACCGGCTGCCACGAGCCTGACCAGTAATCCCCGTCTTCATTGTCCCGTATATAAATAAATCTTCCGGGCTGGTCGTTGGACATGGAATTTAATCTGAAACGAATTATTCTCCCGGCTGCACCGGATTTTACAAAACTATAGCCCGTTGCATTGTTGGATATAATTGCACCATAGTCTACAGACCCAAGATAATTACACCAGGGGGCAGGAGTATCCGGGCGTGTAATTACATACTCCTTATTAACTGCATTAAAATGACCAAAATTCATTAAAGCACCTCCGAAAACCAAATTCAGAGATAATAATATCATAAATCTTAAAATAAATGTCAACAATTCAAAACATTAGTAAAAAATTATTAAGGGCCAAGGGCAGGTGTTGTAAAATAAATATAATAGTAGGCATTTCCGGGGCTTCGGGAGCCATATATGCAATCAGGCTCCTTGAGGTATTAAAGAGTATACCTCAAGTAACCACCCATCTTGTAATGAGTAAATACGCCATTAAGAATATAGGTATAGAAACTGACTATAGTATTGAGCGGGTGGTGGAGCTTGCAAATTTCACATATGATAATGGCAACTTGGCAGCGAGGATTTCCAGCGGCTCATATATTACCCATGCAACGGTAATAGTTCCTTGCAGCATGAAGACACTGGCTTGTATTTCAAACGGAATATGTGACACTCTTATAGCAAGAGCGGCTGATGTAGCTCTTAAAGAATCGCGAAAACTGATTATTTGCCCCAGAGAAACACCCCTTAACTCCATACATCTTGAAAATATGCTCAAGCTTTCAAAGCTGGGAGTAAAAATAATACCCCCAATGCCGGCTTTTTATAATAAGCCTAAAAGCATTGAGGATATACTGAATCATCAGGCTATGAAAATATGTGATTGCTTAGGAATTGTTAACGAAATAGGACGCAGATGGGAATAAGTTATCCAAAAACCCTTTTACATTACTATTGTTGTTCTACTTTATAGCCTTTTTCCTTGAGCATATTAATAATACCGTTCTTTCCCGTCAGCATTGAAATATCTGCTATTACAAAATATTTGCCTCCTGATTTTAAATATTTTGTAATAGACTCATAGGTTTTTTGGGCTACGGCTGTTTGAGCGGTTTTGTCAAAGGTATATAACTCGTCAAGGCCTTCAACATTCCCTTCTTTCCATAATGCTGTTGCATTTTTTACAGTTTCAGACTCCTGTTCTATAGCTTTAATGGTATTCTCGAGTAATGTACCTTGGAGAGAATATGACATTGTGCTGAGCCTGCTTAGTTGGGTATCTGGAGATTCAATCTCAACTATTGACTTTCCGTCTTTCTTTGCTTTTGCTATAAAATATGAGGGAACAGGGTCTTGCAAAAAACTTTGTGAGTTGCTGACAGCAAGACCGGAAATCAGGTTTTCTATAACCCAAGGCATAAAACTCTTGTAAGCAGCAAGTGATTTCTTGTTTTGAGTATACTTTTTTATAAGGTTGTCTGCTTTGGTGTATTGTTCTTTTGTTAACACTTTATCTATTGTTGTTTTTGATAGCAGCCCATATTTTAGCAGGGCTGTTACGGTCTGGTCCTGTGTAGTTTTAGTCATGTCGGTTTCTACAATGACTCTTGAACATTCATTGTATACCTTTTCCAGAAGTGTACTCAAAGGGAATACACTTTTGTCTGTAATTGATAATGAGCCCAGAAGATATGTAATATTTTTTTGTGAGGTATCATTTTGATTTGTTACTTTCCACATGCTTACATGGCTATTTTCGGCAGGAAGGGCTTCAGTAGAAGCGGACGATGCCAAAGTAAGGGATATAATAAGTATTAAGGTAATTAAGGGTATTAATCTTCTCATTGAAAACCTCCGGATAATATAAATTTATTAAATACTACTAACTATATTAAGATATAAGTAGATTAATGTTGATATATTACAATTATTTTAATATTATAGTAATATATACCAAGCACTGGGGTGATCAATTGAACATTAAAAGACTGGAAAGATTACTTCTTACCTCTTTATTAATAATATCATTATGCTCTTGCAATAATACTGCGCCAAAGGAACAAAAGGCTCCCAACAACACTAATATTTCCACAGACAGCGGAAATAATTCGGGAGCATTGGCAATATACGACAAAGAAAAATCAATCAAAGAAAATATAACTGCATACATAAAGAAGATGACTCTGGAGGAAAAAGTAGGGCAGATGATAATGGCGGAAAGGAACTATGTTACCGCTCAGGATGTTAAAACCTACTCAATAGGGTCTGTATTCGCCCAAGGGGGCTCAGCTCCGGAAGAAAATAACCCGGATGGTTGGAGAAAAATGATACTCAATTATAAAACTGCGGCGAAAGAGTCAAGACTGTCCATACCGCTTTTATTTGCCGTGGATGCCGTTCATGGTAATAACAATATGAAGGATACCGTTATATATCCTCACAATATCGCCTTGGGAGCTACCCGTAATGGAAAACTCGCAGGGGAAATTGGAGGGGCTGTGGCAGATGAATTAAATTCAATAGGTGTTGACTGGACATTTGCTCCCTGCGTTGCAGTAAGCAACGATATAAGATGGGGGAGGGCCTATGAGTGTTTCAGTGAGACACCGGATCTTGTGACTATGATGTCGACTCCTTTTATAGCAGCTCTTCAGGAAAAGGGAATAATCGCATGTGCAAAGCACTATGTGGCAGACGGAGCAGTTGAATTCGGCTCCGGCATGAACGGATTGCTTGATCGTGGAAATACCAATATCAGCACAGAGGAACTTAAAGATAAATATATATCTGTATTTAAGGATGCAGTTAAAGCGGGTGTAAAATCAGTTATGGTATCATACAGCAGTGTAAAGGGCAGAAAAAACCACTCAGAAAGAGATCTTATAGAATATAAACTAAAGCAGGATATTGGCTTTCAAGGAGTAGTAATAAGTGACTACGAGGGTGTTGAGTATCTGGAGGGCAACAGCCTTTATGTAAAGGTAGTAAATGCAGTAAATGCAGGAATAGATGTACTTATGGAAGGAAAGCGGTGGAAAGAGTCCTATAAATGTTTATTGGAGGCAGCAAGTGAGAAGCGGCAGGATATAAATATGGACAGGATAGATGAAGCAGTTTTCAGGATACTTCGAGTAAAGATGGATTCAGACAAATTTGATGTTAAAGGTGATAAGACAAATAAGAATTATGATATCAGGCAGAATTCCAATATTAAAATTGCAGAACAGGCTGTGAAGGAATCTTTGGTTCTTCTGAAAAACAAAAAGAACATACTTCCTCTTAAAAAATCGGCAAAGATTGCAGTTATTGGGCCAGCCTCTGATAATATAGGCGTACAATGCGGCGGATGGACAAAGACATGGCAGGGTGGATTAGATATTGGTGATAAGAAGTGGATGAGAGGTACTACCATTCTGGATGGATTTAAGGAAATGGCAGATGAAGGAAGAGGAGTTATAATCACAGATCCTGCAAAAATAAGGGACGCAGAAGTTGTTGTTGCAGTATTAGGAGAACATCCATATGCCGAAGGAAAAGGCGATGAAAAAAATATAGGATTAAGCGAGGGTCTGGCTTTTAGTGAAAATGCTCAGACACTGCAAATTGCATATGAATCTAAGAAACCCGTAGTTGTTATTATTGTATCGGGGAGACCGCGGATAATCACAAGTGAGCTTAATAGATGGGATGCTCTTGTTGAGGCATGGCTGCCCGGAACGGAAGGGCGGGCGGTTGCATCGGTTATTTACGGAGATAACTGCAATTTCAAAGGACGACTGCCTGTCAGTTGGCCGAAATCATCTGAACAACTTCCCATTACAATTGAAAAGTTGGATAACAATGAAGAATATAATGCTCTGTTTCAATATGGGTTTAGTTTAAAATATTCAAATTAATCTACTTTTCCACACTTATGTGAACTGCCAAAATTAAATTATACACAGATTTATACACATTATCCACATATATAACACAATATTAAAAAGTATGTAGAAAACACGGGAAATCCTTGGTTTAACAGTGGTTTTATAGTTATTCACAGTTTTTTATGAACAGTATTACATATCCACAAGCTATAATTAACAGATAATTCAGAAGTTATCAACAGGTTTTAGGGTATTTTGTTGAAAAAATAAAAAGCGAGGAATTTTCCCTCGCTTTTTAAAATATAATATAAATTTATCATTCTTCTTCGTCAGTTTCTTCCTCTTCAAGAATATCATCTTCAGCAATTAATTTCTTGTCACTGTCATCCAAACGTTCCAGATAGTCATCAATAAGATATGAAGCATCATTTTTTGTCATAGTTTCAAAGTTCATATCACTGATATCCTCATTTAACTGCTCTGCCAACTCTTTGATGTACTCAACCTGTTGAGTTGTAGCCAACTCTACCATAGCTTTTACATGGTGATCACATTTTTTGTTTGTGCAATTCCCACCAATCTTCAAAGAGCCGCATTTATTACAAAATTCCATACCAATATCACCCCGCAATTATTGCATTAGCAAAAATAAAAATTAATTGGCATATGATGCCCCTGTGACACTGTCACAATATGATGTTAATATTATAATACGTGCTAATTATTTTAATGTAAATATATAATTCCTAATATTTTATATTTTTGATAACATATATCATAATAGCTATAACAAATAATTGCAATCATTTCCTGAGTTTTGGAGTAATAGTTCTTCAAAAGCCTTATTTCAAGGCTATTTGGGATAATAGTTTTCCGGCAGATTTATACAATAATAAGGCGATAGCCGAATTAAGACCTGCTTTCATTAAATTAAAAGGAAGCAGAGCCGGAACAATCATTTTAATTACGGCATCAATAGGAGTTCCCGCAAATAAAGGATAAAATATCATGTTCATTGGTATCATTAGTGCAGTCATTGCAAGACTTCCCAGAATTAAACCAGTAACAGCACTTTTGAGAGTTTTTTTCTTCATATAAACTATAGAAGAAATACCTACCAGAGCTGACGTAGCGACAATATGCATTATGCAGCCTATCCATCCGTCGCTGCTGACTGCTAAGGTTTGTACAATCGCTGTTACAATAGTTAGGATAATGCCTTCCACAGGACCGAAGATAAAGCCCCCAATAATAATCGCTACATCTGCAGCATCATACACAAGGAACGGTGCAGCGGGAAAAGGGAATTTTAGTGGAGATAATATAAGAATTACCGAAATTGCTACCAATACACCCATTGTTGTCATTTTTCTGATTCTACTGCTATTCATTGAAATTTGCCCCCTTATGATAAAATAAATATAAGTATAAGTAAATTAAAAAGCCCTATGAATAATAATCCACAGAGCTTAACCAAATAACAAATCAATGTTGTTTATTGTTCTTCTTTCATCCAGACTATACTGTCGGCCATGGAATCGCACCATGTCTGCAAAACGCTCGCGGGCTAATACAAAAGAGTACATTACCGCCGGTAGGGAATCACACCCTGCCCTGAAGATATTATGAAGTTTTTAATTACATCTATGTTAAAACTATAACATAAAATAAGGGGACAATCAATGCATTGGGTTAAAAGGGTATAAATGGAAACATTTGTTGCGGTAAATTTAAAATATGTGGTAAAATATATTTGAATAAAGTACATTTGGAGGAAATCTATGAAAGTACGAAAAGCGATAATACCTGCTGCCGGTCTTGGAACCAGATTTTTACCTGCAACCAAGGCACAGCCTAAAGAAATGATACCTATAGTCGACAAACCTACTATACAATACATTGTTGAAGAAGCAGTTGCTGCGGGAATAGAAGATATACTTATTATTTCCGGAAGAAATAAAAGGGCGATTGAAGACCATTTTGACAAATCTTACGAATTGGAAGAAGAGCTCCATAGAAAAGGAAAGCAGGAGCTTTTGAGTGTTGTACAGGAGATTTCAAATATTGCAAATATACACTACATAAGACAGAAGGAAGCAAAGGGCCTGGGCCATGCTATTTATTGTGCTAAATCGTTTATCGGAAATGAGCCTTTTGCTGTTATGCTGGGCGATGATATAGTGGATTCTCCGGTACCATGTATTAAGCAGTTGATGGATGTATACAACGAATACCAGACTACTATTCTGGGGGTTCAAAAAGTACCCCTGCAGGATGTAACAAAATATGGTGTTATTGGTGGAACACAGATAGATGAAAGAGTTTATAAGGTAAAAGGTTTGGTTGAAAAACCGGAGGTTGAGCAGGCACCGTCAAATATAGCTATACTGGGCAGGTATATTATTTCTCCCAGAATTTTTGAGTTCCTGCAATCTGCTACACCGGGTAAAAATGGTGAAATATGGCTCACAGACGCATTGCAGAAGCTAATGGAACAAGAAGCAATGTATGCTTTTGATTTTGAAGGCGACAGGTATGATGTAGGAGACAGAATTGGATTTTTAAAGGCTACGGTGGAATATGCACTAAAAAGAGAAGAATTAAAAGATGAATTTACAGCTTTTTTGAAACACAAAATGGAGCAGCTTCCTTAATAAGCAACTTTTTACTTAAAAAATAAAAACCGGAAACAGTAAAGCATTTCGCTTTTAATGTTTCCGGTTTTATTTTTATGTCTTAATTAAAGGATTTGAACTGGTAGGTTACGGAGTTCCCTTTAACATTTACAACGGCATACTTTGCAGCGCCTTTGTTGCTGTCACTGAAGCCATAGGAATCAAAGCCGGCGGTTATTACATATTTAACGCCTTTGTCCATATAACTTGAATTGGAATTTCCTTTGTAGAATACCCATACATTCTTTCCTGTTTTCTTTTTATAATCTGTAAGTGTTTCTTTTAGAAGCTGTCCTTCTTTAGTATCATTGAACTTTAAAGGATCTTCCTTGAGAAACACAAATACATTATTACCATTAAAGGAGTTGAGCTGATTAATAAACCATGACCATTCATTTGTGTTTGTTAAACGCAAGCCGCCTTTGGCAGTATTAAGCTGAATAAGTCTGCTTCCGTTAACATCCAAAGACTTGTAGCTTGCCGCGGTACTCAACTGAGGAACCTTTATACTGCTTCTTGTAAGTCCGTCATTTGAACCTACCAGTACAGACACATTTACAGAGCAGCTTACTTGTCCTGCCAATTTGTTAAGCATGTCAATCTGTGTCTTGTTGGAGGCGGTATAGGCTGTTGACTGACCAAAGACTGAAAATGTCATTGAATCTGCTCCTGCTACAGTACTATCCTTATAATGCTCATCTTTGAGTACGGTTGTTTTTGGAGCCTTTGACATATCAACAGCAGGATAGCCTGTGTAAACCATTGTCAGGTTGTCAAAGTAAACTGTTCCTGAAGACTTTCCTTTTTTAGGCTGAACAGCAAATACATTTGTTACCTTCTTAGGTGTGTTCAAATCATCTAAAGACACTTCAAGGTACTTCCAGCCTGTCCAGGTGATTCCTTTTGCAAAATACTCGCTGCTGTAGTTTCCCTTTGAGTCGTAGACTGTTGCTCCTATCCAAATTGGCTTCTTGGCCGAACTGTAAACCCACATACCAAGTTTTGAGGTGGTAGGCTCCAAGGTATAGCCTCCATTTGGCAGCATCAGATATGCTGTCTTGTTTACGCTTAAGTCAGTGGAAAAATCATATGTGATTTTCGCAGAGTATTTTTCTGACTTATAGACGTTCGATGCCAGACTATAAGATGCTTTAGCTGATTTTGGAGAGGTTATAAGGTTAATACCTGCTGAATTAAAGTCCTGAATAATTTTGGTTATACCTGACATACGAATTGACACAGGGCATGAGACAACTGCTGAGCCTACTGTTGCGGTTACATAACCTGTTCCTCCGCTTTTGTTTGCAGTAAATACATTTGATGAAGATACCTTTCCTACATTTCCGCCTGTACTCCATTTTATGTTTGCAGGTGGAATACTTGATGTATAACCGTTTTTGTCCCAACCTTTAACGGTTAATGTAACTGAACTTCCCGGGTTAATATTAAGAGTGTCATAATTCAGTTCAAGTTTGGACGGAGACTCCAGTACAGTAATAGGACATGTTCCCACAACATTTTCACCTATTTTTGCCGTAACTACAGCTTCTCCCGCCGTTGTAGGATAAAACAGATTTCCTTTGAAAGTACCCTTTACACCGGAGACGGACCATTTTATATCATTTGGATTAATATTAACAGGATTCATATATTTGTCTAGACCCCTTGCATTAAAGGCTCTGGAGGTGTTAACAAATACTTTATCTTCATATGAAGTTACAAAAAGAGTATCCACAGGCCCTTGGGGTGCTACTGAGAAAATACCCAGAGAAGCACCTACGCCTCTTTGGGAGCCGTCTGAAGGACGATTTTGAACACTCAGACCTGTTGTACCCTGTTCTCTGGATACAAGTGTTGTGGAACCGCCTCCGTCCAGATTCAGGGCATTGGCACAGCCAAGTTCATGCATGTAAGATGCAAGTTCTGATTGGGTCATACCAATACTGGAGCTGGATTTTCCGTCAACAGCTGCAATAATCAAGGTTTTTCCGTCCTTTGAGGTTCCTATTGCAGTTCTCGCCGCCCTTGTACTCGGTGACACCGGATTATGAGAGAAAGTGTTTAGAACTTTATCGTCCTTTACAAGCATTGCACCGCCTGTAAGAGCCATGGTCATTTTATTTGTATCTACGTTCATGGTGATACTATAATCAACGGGATCACCAACCTTGAAGGTATCCTTTAAATACTGAATATGACTTCCTGAGCCTAAAACAACAAAACCCTTTTTCGGCATATCAATACTTGGTTTGTTTTCGCTGAACTCTTTTACAACACCGTCTTCTACTACCATCTCAATCCAATCAGGGTATTGGGCAGTAGCGCCCGGAGTTTTAGCACCCCATTTTGCATCTACAATTGTCATCCCGTTGAAAACACCTTTGTACCTGTTATAGGATGCTGCAATTTTCTTTTCGCCCTTTGGAGTGATAAGCTCTACTTTGGTATTCCAGTATGTAAATAGTGCTTCGTTTAAATCATTAAGGGAAAAGGTTGCAGTATCCTTGCTGTCTCTGGTAGCTGCCAGATCAACTTGCCCTGAAGAAACAACAGGACCGTAGGTATAACTGTTACCGCTTCCCTTGGCTCCGAAATCAAAAAAGCTGCCATTAACCGCAGCAATAGCTCCACTGTTTTTTGCCAGATTTAAAACAGTTGAAGATCCCACAACTGACTTTTTATTTACCAGTGTGTCCACCTTTACGTTTTTATCAGATAAATCCACTCTGAGAACATATGACTTAATCCATCCGCTTGTAGTAAAGCGGTCATAGTTTTCCAAAGTTACACCCGAAGTAACAGTCTGCTTTTTAACAGTCTGACTTATAAGCTGCTGTGCACCGAATACATTGCTGAAGGATGTCAGCAGCAATGTTAAGATAACTAAAAGTGCAAGACTTCTACGTATGTATTTATTCATTTTTCTGTTATGTACCCCCAATATTATGTTGATTTACCCCGCTGTGAAATTAAATGGATATACCCAGGTTATATTGCAACAACTTTACGGGGTATGATGCTATTCGTGCCATCCGTCGATTTCCGCACGTTTTATTGCTCCAAAGAGGTTGCTTTTGATTTCTCTGTTATCCTTTTGGAGTTCTAGGATTAAATCCTTGATATACTGGCGTTTCGTTTTACCATCTACATGGCATGGACTTTTTACAATTGGAAGACTCTCGGACTTTACAACTGCTTTTATTTGCTTTTCTTCAGTATAAATAAGAGGACGAATAAGATATAAATCCTGTCTGTCAAGATAAGTCACAGGAGAAAAAGTATGTATTCTTCCTTCATAGAAGCTACTGAGCAAGAGAGTTTCAACAGCATCGTCCCTATGATGGCCCAGAGCAACCTTATTGCAGCCAAGCTTTTTTGCTTTATTATGGAGAGCTCCTCTTCTAAGGTTTGCACACATAGAACAAGGGTTCTTTTCATTTCTCACTTCAAAAATTATCTTCCCAATTAAGGTCTCTTCAACCGAATAATTGACACCTATTTGTTTGCAATATTCGACAACCGGAGTGTAATCGGCATTTCCTATACCCATTGTAAGACTGATTGCCTCGAGCTCAAACTTTTTAGGATAGAAATTCTGAAGCTGTCTTAGTGCAGTAAGAAGGGTCATGCTATCTTTTCCGCCGCTTACGCCAACTGCAATTTTATCTCCGTCTTCAATCATGTTATAGTCCTGAATCGCCCGTCTGACTTGCCCTAAAATACGCTGTATAGACACCACATCCTTTTTCCTTAGTTTTACTACATTATAAAAAAACTACCATGACGTATCAAGAGATATTACATTTCAATTATGTTACATATTGGATATAATGCTCTTAGGAGTAGTGAAAATGTTGAAAACACACAGTGAATGTATGAGCAAAATTAATATGACAAAACAGGTAATAAAACCGTGTAAAAGTGAGCATAATAAAGAAATAGAAGGGTAAATGCTGAAATATGCTCAATGTACGGATTGATTATATTTTGGGGCTATAGTAAAATACTTTTGCGCTCGAGAAAACAACGAGTGTGTAAATAACGGGGTGTAGCGCAATTGGCAGCGCGCTTGGTTTGGGACCAAGATGCTGGAGGTTCAAGTCCTCTCACTCCGACCATATAAACCAGAATATCTTTGATGTTCTGGTTTTTTGTTATGTGTAAAGGACTTGAACCTGGGAAGGCACGAAGCGTTAAGAAAATGCAAAGCATTTTTAGCTGAGTGTGCCGAGACTTAAGTCGAGGCGTAAGTCTGCGAACGAAGTGAAGCAGACGGTCAGTCCTCTCACTCCGACCAACTAAATCCTCGACAGGTTTCTGTCGAGGATTTTTTGCTATGAAATAAATAGGGACTTGAACCTGGGAAGGCTACGGCGCTTGTGTTTTCTGCGGAAAACACAGGTGCCTTTTACTATGTTCAAGGCACGAAGCGCCTTACGGGCGAGACCAGTCTCCCCGTATGCCCCACTGGCCTCCCGGCGGGGCAAAAACCAAAATAAATATTTCCCAGGTGTTGACTATCGTTCCTTTATTGGCTGATATATATCCAGTTCACAATAGTTGTCATTTGAAAGAGAAGTATCAATATATTCAAAGCCAAAGGTATCAGCTGATTTAAAATATGAGTTCGTAATCCATCGCCTGTATAAATGAACAATCAGCCGACCCACCTGTCTTCCTTTTATCTCCTCAGGTCTGAAGAAACCTACAAAACGAAAAACAACATATTTATTTGTAGGTACGTATATTCCTGCCATACCGTCCGGGATATGATTCAAGTCAGACACCTGTATAGAGGGCATATAATTTAAATAACCATCGTTATATTTGCTCCAATCCGTATACCCGAAATATACATCTGGATTAACTGCATTCTTTATTACATGCTTTTGATTATGGAAGAAATCCTTGCCATAAGCGTTGGCTGTATTATCGCCTTTCCTGCTAAGTATTTTATGCTGGGTACCCACAATAGTGAATCCCGGTTTGAATACATACAGAGGTTTGTAAATTACTGAATTTTGGACAGACATAATATCATTTTCATTTATCTTCTCTTGGACCTGAAGAGAAAATTGCTCGGATTTTACTTTAAAGGGAGTAAACCCAAATTTTTTTCTAAAGGCTCTTATGTAGGACTGTTCATGATCAAAGCCGTACTCCATTGCAATATCTATTATCCTCATATTTGTTTTTATAAGTTCATTAATACTTGATGTGAGTTTACGAGATTGTACATAGTCCATGATAGTCTGACCGGTTAATGATTTAAACATTCTATGCAAGTGATATTTTGATACTCCCGCATGTAATGCCAGATCATCAAGTGTAAACCTATTAGCAATATTCAATTCAATATAGTCAATACATGAAATAATAACTTTTTTAGAATCTATCACAATAAGTAACTCCTTAAGGATGATTAAAAGCAATATCTGTTCATTTACAACTAATTATACGTGGTATTGTACAAAGTGTAAATTATGCTAGGTAATATATAAACCATGGACTTTTTAACTATTTATAGGAGGCATTATATGAAAAGGCGCGTAGTAATAACAGGAACTGGGGTGGTTTCATCACTTGGAATTGGCACCGGAGACTTCTGGGAATCAATAAAAAATGGGCAATCGGGTATAAGCAATATTGAAAGAGTTGATGTTTCGGATTTGCCTACATGTGTGGGGGCAGAAATTAAAAATTATGATCCGTCTGAATTTATTGGGAAAAAAGAAATAAAAAGAATGGATCGATTCACTCAGTTTGCGGTATCTGCGGCCCATATGGCTATAGAAGATTCAAAATTAAATATAGATACAATGGACAAAGGAAGATTGGGTATAGTTATAGGAACAGGTATTGGTGGAATTGAAACAATGGAAAGTCAGCACAAAATACTCATGGAAAAGGGGCCCGGAAGAGTTAGTCCGTTTTTTGTTCCTTTGATGCTCCCCAATATAGCTGCTGCAAATATTGCAATTAGATATGGAGTCAAAGGTTTTGTGGAATGTGTGACAACAGCCTGTGCTTCTTCCGCAAACTCCATTGGTGATGCGTTTAAAGTAATTCAGCGAAATGATGCTGATGTAATGATAGCAGGTGGCGCAGAAGCACCTATTGTCAGGCTCTCACTTTCCGGTTTTTGTGCAAATAAAACAATGACAACGAATAAGGAGCCATTATCAGCTTGCAGACCCTTTGATGCTCAAAGAGACGGTTTTGTAATTGGTGAGGGAGCCGGAGCCTTAATACTTGAAGAATATGAACATGCAATAAAACGTGAAGCAAATATTATCGCTGAAATTGTAGGATATGGCTGCTCTAACGATGCCTACCATATTACAGCCATTCCTGATGATGGTGAGGGTGGAGCAAAGAGTATTCTACAGGCTATTAATGATGCAGGCATATTACCTTCGGATATAAATTATATAAATGCCCATGGAACTTCCACTGAATTAAATGATAAGAGTGAAACTGCTGCAATAAAAACTGTGTTCGGAGAATATGCATATAGATTGCCAATAAGTTCGACTAAATCAATGACGGGACACCTATTAGGTGCTGCCGGAGCGGTCGAATCCATAATCACTGTGCTTACGCTAAAAGATGGGTATATACCGCCAACAATTAATTATAGTGTACCTGATCCCGAGTGTGACCTTGATTATGTACCCAACGTTGGAAGAAAGAAGGATATTTCCTATGCTTTAACAAATTCTTTCGGTTTTGGCGGGCACAATGCAACACTTATTTTTAAAAAGGTAAAATAAAAAACAGTAATTCATTAATATGTTTAGGGTGCTGTGGGTCAGTGCCTAAAGACACTGGCCCATAGCAACTATTCTGCATACATTTACATTTTATAAGCCTTGGGTCTGATCTCCGCAGACTATTTCATCACACTCTTCACTCAATTTGCCGGGAGTACCTTCGAAGGCATTGATATACATCTGTTTAATTTCGCAAATCAGAGGATACCTTGGATTGGCACCTGTACATTGGTCATCAAATGCAGATTCGCACATTTCATCCAGAGTTTCATAAAACTTTTCATTTGAGACACCGGCTTCTCTTATAGTCTTGGGTATATTGACCTTGGTTTTCAAGTCCTCAATGGCCTGCAACAGAAGGTTTATTTTCTCTTCTGAGCTTTTACCGCCAAGTTTCAGCGAATCTGCGATTTCGGCATATCTTTCTTTTGCATTTGGATATTTGTATTGCGCAAAGGCTGCTTGCTTTCTTGGATTATCAACTGCATTAAATCTGATTACTTCTCCAATCAATATTCCGTTTGCAACACCGTGTGGCACATGATGCATTGCTCCAAGTTTATGAGCCATTGAATGGCATATTCCTAAAAATGCATTTGCAAAGGCCATACCTGCTATTGTTGAAGCATGAGCCATTTTTTCCCGTGCCTCAATATTATTGGCGCCCTCATTATAGGCAAGAGTAAGATAAGTGAAAATCAGTTTTATTGCTTCCAAAGCTAATCCGTTTGTAAATTCCGTTGCAAGGATGGAAACATAAGCTTCAATAGCGTGAGTTAACGCATCGATACCGGAGGCCGCAGTAAGGCCTTTGGGCATATTAAGCATAAGTTCTGCATCAATGATGGCAATATTGGGGGTTAGTTCGTAGTCTGCCAATGGATATTTGATGCCGGTCTCGTCGTCAGTAATTACAGCAAAAGGAGTAACTTCAGAGCCTGTCCCTGCAGAGGTTGGAACGGAAATCATCAGAGCCTTTTTCCCCATTTCAGGGAAGGTATACACTCTCTTTCTTATATCCATAAATCTCAGGGCCAGATCTTCAAATTTGACTTCAGGGTGTTCGTAAAGCACCCACATAATCTTAGCAGCATCCATTGGTGAACCACCGCCAACTGCAATAATAACATCTGGTTTGAAGCTTTCCATTTCAAAGGCACCTTTTTTTGCTGCTGATAGAGTTGGGTCCGGTTCCACATCAGAAAATATTTTGTAGCTTATTTCAAGATCATCAAGCAGGCTTGTGACTTTATTGGTATAGCCTAATTGGAACAGAACTTTATCGGTTACTATAAAGACTTTTTTCTTATCCATAGTAGATAATTCTCTAAGGGCGACACCCAGACTGCCGAATTTGTAGTAAATTTTCTTGGGAACTCTAAACCAGAGCATATTTTCTCTCCTTTCGGCAACTGTTTTCATATTTAGCAGGTTTCGTACTCCTACATTATCTGATACTGAGTTACCACCCCATGTACCGCAGCCAAGGGTGAGGGATGGAGGCAGCTTGAAGTTGAAAATGTCACCGATGGCGCCATGGGAGGCAGGCATATTGATAATGGTTCTTCCTGTTTTCATAGTGGCCCCGAATTGGTCTATTCGTGCTCTGGATTTGATTTCATCGGTATAAAGCACAGATGTGTGCCCGAAACCACCAAGCTCAATGAGCCTGACTGCTTTTTTCAGTGCATCTTCAAAGGAACTTGCCCTGTACATTGCGAGAATAGGGGAAAGCTTTTCATGAGAAAAAGGTTCATCCTTTTCAACGGAGTCTACTTCACCAATAAGAACTTTAGCATCTTTAGCAACTTTTATCCCCGCCATTTCAGCTATCTTGCAGGCACTTTGTCCAACAATTCCTGCGTTTAATGCACCGTTTGAAAGAATTATGTTTCTTACCTTGTCAGTTTCTTCGTCTGCAAGGACATGTGCGCCTCTTGCAATAAACTCTTTCCTTACCTCATCATATACCTTGTCCATTACAATTACAGCCTGTTCCGATGCACAGATTACTCCATTGTCGAAGGTTTTTGATAATAGGATGGAACTTACTGCCATCATTAAATCCGCTGTTTCATCAATGATAACTGGAGTATTACCCGGGCCTACACCGATGGCAGGACGGCCGGAGGAATACGCCGCCTTTACCATACCGGGGCCACCTGTTGCAAGAATCAGATCTGATTCCCTCATAAGCAGCTGAGAGAGGTCAACCGAAGGTTCATCAATCCATCCGATGATTCCTTCCGGAGCGCCTGCCTTAACTGCGGCATCCAGTATAATCTTTGCTGCGGCTACGGTACACTTTTTTGCTCTGGGGTGGGGAGCAAAGATAATACCGTTCCTGGTTTTTAGAGCAAGTAAAGCTTTGAATATGGCTGTTGAAGTTGGATTTGTTGTCGGAATTATAGCTGCAACTACACCCACAGGTTCTGCAACTCTTGCAACTCCGAAAGATTCATCCCTCTCAATAACGCCACAAGTTTTCTCATCCTTATATTTATTGTATATATATTCTGAGGCAAAATGATTTTTAATCACCTTATCCTCCACGATGCCCATTCGTGTCTCCTTAACAGCCATTTTAGAAAGGATTATCCTGGCATTGTTTGCAGCCATAGCAGCCTGTCTGAAAATTTCGTCAGTCTGTGCCTGACTGAAGGTGGCAAATACTTTTTGTGCGGCTCTTATATCAGCGAGTTTCTGTAATAATTCATCAGAAGTTGATATCGCCATATACATCATCTCCCTTTTTTGTGGTAAAAACAGTAATAGTATGCGTGTCTTATGACAGCCTTATCCATATAAAATGCAATTAAAAACCCACGACAAAATATCTGTCGAGGGTTTTCAATTCTTAAACCAAGAAAGTTTAAAAGTGCGTTATTAGCCTTGACCTTGGAAAATAGCGCTTATAGCTGTGCTGGCGCCTGTACTTGTGGATTTATAGCCTAAACGTATATATCTTAAGAATTTACTTGAAGTTATAATAGTTGCGGCACCCGGGTTAACCTGGCGTTCGTCACTGTCTATTACCCAATCCGTACCGTTAGGGCTTAATTCAACCACAACTGTAACATTGTTTGTATCGCCTGTATTTTTTACAAAGAACTGATAAGTGGTGAGTTGAGCAATTTCTTGTTGGGTTGTATACTGGTAGCTATCTGTTGTAGCTGAGGTTGTAAGTGTCGCATTTGTAAAGGTGATGGCATTCTTAACCTGCAGTGTTCCTGTTGCATCGGTTAATAATACATGATTGTCAGTGCCGTCACTACCATAGACAGCAATACTGTCGGTGGCTTGAGAAATATCAACATTAACGGTATCAGAAGAAGTAAGAGGTCTGATATCCAGCTGACCTGAGGTGTTTGTCTTAATTATCTTATTGTCAGTACCGTCATTACCATATACGGTAATACTGTCATCAGCCTGAGTGATATTAACGCTAACGGTATCGGAAACTGTCAACGGTCTGATATCCAGCTGACCTGAGGTGTTGGTTTTAATTACCTGATTGTCAGTACCGTCATTACCGTATACGGTAATACTGTCATCAGCCTGAGTAACATTAACGCTAACTGTATCAGAAACTGTCAAAGGTCTGATATCCAACTGACCTGAAGTGTTGGTTTTAATTACCTGATTGTCAGTGCCATCATTACCATATACGGTAATACTGTCAGTGGTTTGAGAAATATCAACATTAACGGTATCAGAAGAAGTAAGAGGTCTGATATCCAGCTGACCTGAGGTGTTGGTTTTAATTACCTGATTGTCAGTACCGTCATTACCATACACGGTAATACTGTCATCAGCCTGAGTAATATTAACGCTAACTGTATCAGAGACTGTTAAAGGTCTGATATCCAACTGACCTGAAGTGTTGGTTTTGATTAACTGATTGTCAGTGCCATCATTACCGTATACAGTAATACTGTTTACAGTTTCGTCTACGTCAACCGCAAGGGGAGATGCACTGTCTGTTGCTACCTTTAATCTACCTGTACTGTCAGCCTGAACATTAATTACAGCTGAACCATTTGTTGCAAAGATTTGATTTTTTAGATTTTCCGGTGAATCCTGATAAATTGGCATTCCGGGCATAATGTTCACTCCTTTTTTATTTGCTTTTACTACATTATATTCAATAATATGTCAAATGGTTAACATAATACATAAAACTATGAACATTCAGCCTAACGATGTATTAATAAAATTTGATAACCGGAAACATGATATTATATAATAATAAGTAAGTTTAAATATAAGATTTTAATTATAGACGAGGTATATATGAGAAGAGTTTTAAGGACATTGGGAATTAGTATCTTCAATGCGATTATAATTGTAATAATGCTGGTGATTATGGTACAGCTGAGGCTGCCCATGGCAGGACTATATTTTGTTTTTGCAGCAACGGCCATATTATATCCCGCTGCTATGATACTTTTGTATAGAAGATTGTGGGAGGAGGAAACATTAGTTATTATACCTATCAGCCTAATACTGTCAGCACTGTATTCATTAGGAGTATCAATGTACAGCTATTATGGTACGGGTGAATTTTCTGTAATGTTTAAGGATTTAATGTACTTTATATATTTTCTTCCTTCAACTATTTATTGTATTATTGCATGGATTATATTTGGTATTATGGCGAAAATGGCTAAAAGTACTCGAAGAAGGGAATTTTAAAAGATACAAATGGCAAAGGAGTAATTGAATTCAGATGAACACCGATAAAATAGGTTTTTTGGATTCCGGCTTTGGCGGGATAACAGTTTTGAGCGAGGCACTAAGACAGCTTCCACAGGAAAATTACATATACTATGCAGATATAGAACATGTACCTTACGGAACAAAGACAAAGGAAGAAGTAAGAGAATATGTTTTTAGAGCCGTGGAATTTCTTGTGAAGCAAGGAATCAAAGCTCTTGTTGTAGCATGTAATACAGCTACAAGTATTGCCGTAAGGGAACTCAGAGGAATGTATGATTTTCCTATACTGGGAATGGAGCCTGCGGTGAAGCCTGCTGTCCGGAACGGTAACGGAAAAAGAGTTCTTGTACTTGCTACTGCCTTGACCCTTCGTGAGGAAAAATTTCACAATCTGGTTCAGAGGGTGGATCAGGAACATGTAGTAGATTATCTGCCTTTTCCTGAACTGGTGGAAATGGCCGAAAATATGATATTTGATTATGATAGCATTGTGCCTGTTATAAAGAGCAAATTGGAAGGCTTTAATCTGGAAAATTATAAAACCTTCGTCTTAGGTTGTACACATTTTCCTATATATAGGGATGCATTTAAGAAAGTACTTCCTTCTTTTGTTGATATAATAGACGGAAGCGAAGGAACAATCAGATATCTAAAGCGTTTGTTGGAGGAGAGGCAGCTTATAAGTACAAATGCTGATGGAGGAAAGGTGGTTTTTTTTGATTCGGGTATACGCATACAGAATCAGGAAAGACTGAAAACTTTTAAATGGCTTATTTCCAATTGTTAGAAGCGTTTTTGCTATAAAAGGGGCAATTTCCTTGCTACTTTTAAAGGGAAATATATATTAAACGTAGAATTATATATAGTAAATTGTACGTTAAAGCAGCATAAAATCAGTTAACCGGGAGTTGGTGCAATGATTAGGAAAGAAATGATAGCAATGTTACTGGCCGGGGGCCAGGGAAGCCGTCTGGGTGTACTCACTAAGAATGTGGCCAAGCCTGCTGTTCTATATGGAGGAAAATATAGAATAATTGACTTTTCTCTTAGTAACTGTATAAATTCCGGAATTGATACAGTAGGCGTTCTGACCCAATATCAACCGCTGAAGCTCAATGCCCATATAGGAATAGGCAAGCCATGGGATATGGACAGGATAGACGGCGGAGTTACCACACTATCCCCCTATTTAAAGGAGGAGATAGGAGAATGGTTTAAAGGTACTGCAAATGCAGTTTACCAGAATATTCAGTATATAGACAAGTATTCCCCTCATTATGTGATTATTTTATCCGGTGATCATATATACAAAATGGATTATTCTAAAATGCTCGATTTTCATAAAGAGAATCATGCAGATGCTACAATTTCAGTTATTAATGTGCCTTATGAAGAGGCTGGCAGATACGGCATAATGAATTGTCATGACAACGGCAAAATATATGAATTCGAAGAAAAACCCAAAAATCCAAAAAGCACCCTTGCATCTATGGGCGTTTATATTTTCAATTGGTCAATTCTAAGAGAATATCTGATAAAGGATAATGAATGTTCAGACTCTGAAAATGATTTCGGAAAAAACATAATCCCCGCAATGCTGGCAGATGGCAAAAGCATGTGGGCATACCAGTTTTCCGGATATTGGAGAGATGTAGGGACAATTCAGGCCTTTTGGGAGTCAAATATGGATTTGGTAAGCAGAGTTCCCCAATTCAATTTATTTGACCCCGAATGGAGGATTTATACGCCTAATCCGGTGAAGCCGGCTCACTTTATAGCTAACTGCGGGTGTGTGAAAAAATCCATAGTGGCGGAAGGCTGTTCGGTTTATGGAACAGTAGTAAATTCCATTTTATTTCCGGGCGCTTATATAGAAGAGGGAGCGGTTATTCAGGACTCAATTATAATGTCCAATTCAAGGGTGTGCAAAAATGCCTGCGTAAACAGGTCTATTATCAGTGAACAGGTTACAATAGGCGAGAAAGCAAGGCTTGGAGAAGGTGAAGACGTGCCTAATGAATACAAGTCAGGAATTTACAATTCAGGAATTACGGTAGTAGGAGAACAGGCAAGTATACCTGCTGATGCTGTAATCGGAAAGAATGTTATGATTGATATAGGAGCTTCGGCAGCCGATTTTACATCTTTAAATGTTGAATCCGGCAAAAGCGTATTCAAAGGTGGTGTGGCGGAATGAAAAATGTAATGGGAATAATAATGTCAGGCGGACGTAACACAAAGCTAAAGGAGCTTTCAACCATGAGGTCCAGTCCGGCAGTGCCGGTAGGAGGAAAGTACAGAGCTATTGATTTTATACTTTCAAACATGGTTAATTCAGGGATTACCAATATAGGCGTAATAGCTCAGTATAATTACAGGTCACTGATGGACCACCTTGGTTCAGGTAAGGAATGGGATTTGGACAGAAAAACAGACGGGCTTTTTCTTTTCCCTCCATTTTTGTCCGATGAAGGTTCAGGCTGGTACAGAGGTACCGCTGATGCCATGTACAACAATCTGACCTTCCTTAAAAGAAGTAATGAGGAATATGTACTGATTTCCCAAGGTAATTGTATATTTACAACAACCTTTGACGATATGCTTAACGCCCACAAGGAAAATGAGGCGGATATAACCGTTGCCTACCGTGAAATGAATGATATACCAATAGAGGAACTGAGCAATATGGGTGTTATGCAGCTTGACAGTTCTTCAAGATTGATTGATTTTCAGGAAAAACCCATGCATCCCAATACTCTCAACGGCTCTTTGGGTATTTATATGATAAGAAGGGAATTATTGATTGCACTTCTTGAAGAAAGCGTTGCACACGGGTACTATGACTTTGTACTTGATATTATAATAAAGATGCTTCACAAGCTCAAAATTTACGGATATAAGTACAACGGCTATTGGAGAAGCATGTCTACGATACAGATGTATTACAAATGTAATATGGAGCTGCTTAACCCTGTAGTAAACAACGAATTGCTTGGGAAATTAAAAATATATACAAAGGTCAAGGATGAAGCACCTGCCAAGTACAATGAAGAAGCAGAGGTTAAGAACTCAATAATTGCAGATGGGTGTATTATTGAAGGGATAGTTGAAAACAGTGTACTTTTCAGAGGTGTAACAGTAAAACGTGGCGCTGTTGTAAAAGATAGTATCATAATGCAGGGAAGTATTGTTGAAGAAAACTCTGCCCTCAACTATGCCATACTAGATAAAAACGTATTACTTTCAAAAAACAGATGCCTAAAGGGCGAGAAAACATGGCCTATTATTATTGGAAAAAATGTTATTGTATAATACTTAGTTTGTAAACCATTACTTATAAAACAGAGCGGTCTTTAATAGACACGCTCTGTTTCTATTTTATACCATTATATACTCAAAGCCCCTTTATTACATAGCGATTACATTTAATTTACATAATGTATATTATGTTGACCTGAGAAAAAAGCTGGTGCTATAATGAGTATGAAATTGAGGCGTGCAGTTACTCGTAAGGCCTTGATTTTACACCATTTCAAGTCAGGGACGTAATCTTGTGGCCGAGTTATCCCTGTAAAACTATTGGCCAGAAAACATCTAGGGGAGGATTTAGTAATGGGAAATTTTAAAAAGATTTCTGCTGCAGTTGTTGCTGGTGCAATCATGTTGTCATCAGTAGTACCATCTTTCGCAGCCGCATACACTCCGGTAAACGGAGAAAAGGCTAGTGTTCTAAATCAGCTGGAATTATATGCTGGAACTAGCGATACTTCATATGTACCATCTCTTGAAACATCACTTACAAGAGGACAGGGTGCAACTTTGTTAGCAAAACTCTTCAATATGGATACTGCTGCACAAGCATTAACTGAAGATGAAGCAAATGCAATTCTCAAGGATTTCGCAGATGCTGCCAAAGTACCTACATATGCAAAGAAAAGATTGGCTTACTTAGTTAAGAACAATATTATGTCAGGTTCAAAAGACACAACTACAGGAGATGTATTTGTAAATGCTGACGAGGCTCTTCTCGGAGGACAATTTGCAACTCTGATTCTCAAACAGCTCGGATATTCAGTTTCCAGCTGGACTGAAGCAATAAATCAACTTTCCAAGGTTGATGGTGCTAAGGAAATAGCAAATTACCTTGCATACGCTCAGAAGCTAGTTCTTAGAGACCAGGCAGTAGGAATCATGTTTGGTTCATTGACATCAGAATACTCTGACGGAAAAGCAACAATAATAGACAAAATAGTAGAAGCTAAGCCAAGCTTAAGAGAAGTTGCTGAAAAAGCAGGACTTATTTCTACTCCAGCAGTTCTTGCAGTAGATAGCGTAAAGGCGTTGAATCTTAGAGAATTAGTTGTCACTTTCAATAAGGCAGTAATAACTGATGAAGCTAAAAAAGCAACAAACTACGAAATAAATGATGTAAATCCTGCAGCTGTTGATGTATCAGCTGATGGAAAAACTGTTACATTGAGAACATCAAATGCTCACAAAATGAGTAATTATGCAACAGATGTTAAGTTGGAAGTATTTAAGGCTGTTGGTTTTGCAGCTGATACTACTATATCAAATATTTCTGCTAAAGATATTACAGTACCATCTGTTGTATCAGTAGAAGCAACCGGACCAAGAAATCTGAAGGTTACCTTCTCAGAGCCTTTGAATGAGGATGTTGCTGCTGTTGATACAGTTAACTCATTTAAACTTGATAATGGTTTTGTAGCTCTTGATACTACAAGTGCAAGTTATAATGGAAATGTATTGTCATTAAAAACTTTGGGTGATCTCTCAGAGGGTGCTCATTCATTACAGGTTAAAAATGATTCTTCAAACAAGCTGGTTGATTCTGCTAGTTATGCAGTAACACCAACAAGTTCTTCATTTAACTATGTGAAAGACACATCACCATTAACTGTAAAAGTTGTTGAATCAACAGAAACTACTGCAACAATTCAGTTCAGCAAGCCGATTGATAAAAACACTTTGACAGCAAATGTTTTGCTAAGACACACTTACAATACTTCAACTAATCAAGTTGTTGGAACATCATTGGTGAATTCAGGAGATGATCAGAAATTTACAGTAACATTCCCTGATAACATGCCATTTGCTCCCGGTTCATCAAATCTTTATATAGTATATCAGAATGATGGAGCTATTAAAGATAACTATGGAAACAAGATGGCTGAAACAACTCTTACAATTAATACAACAGCTGACTTAACAAAGCCAACTGTATCAAAGGTTGATTTCATAAGTGCTACTTCATTGGAAGTAACATTCTCTGAAAAAGTACTTGCTGGAACAGGCTCAAATGGGGCTGAAAATACTGCTCTTTACACATTAAAGGATTCAACTGGCGCGGCTATATCAATTACTGGTGCAGCTTTCAAGGATAGCGCAAATAAGGTAGTAGTATTAACTACTAACGTTATGAATGGCGGATCTTATACTCTTGCAGTTAAAGATGTAAAAGACGTGTCAGTAGCAAAGAACGAAATGGACGATGCTACAATATCCTTTACAGGTGTAGATAAAGTTGCTCCTACTGTTAGTGCTACAAAGCAGATTGGTGACAACAAGATAAAGGTTATATTCAGTGAAGCAATGGATGTTGCAACTATTACTGACAAAGGTAATTGGATGCACAACTCAGCTGCTCTAGATGCAAATGATACTGTTGTGGCAGTAGACGGAAATAAAGCGGTAATAATTACATTTAAAAACAACTTAAATAATACAGATGCAAACTCAGATTCAATTCTTGATAATGAAAAACTAACACTTGCAAGAGTTAAAGATGTAGTTGGCAACTGGTCAGAAAGCTTCTCTCAGACACTTGATGTAACTAAGGCATCAAATATTGTTTACACTAATGCTGAAATGATAGCTACAGATAAAATAAGACTTACATTCAAAGATGAAGTAATAACCGGAGCTACAACAGGAGACTTCGAAGTAAGCTATAATAATGGCTCAACTTGGGCAGTAAAAGTAATAGGAATGTCAGTATCAGTAGTAGATGGAGAAACAATAATGACATTGACAACTGATTCTAAGGCTGCCAACACACAGGCTACTGATGTTCAGGTGAGAACAAAAGACGGAGCTGCTACAACAAGTGCAAAGAATGCTTATAATAAGCCTCTTGAATTTACAGCAGCAACGTTAACAGATAAGGTTGCTCCTTCCATAGTATCTGTAGTAACAAAAGATACAGGAGTTGCAAACAACAAAATTGATACAATTGAAATCACTTACAGTGAAAACCTTTACGTAGCATCTGTAGCAGACTCAGACTACACTGTAGAAGGCTATGAAATAACAGGTGTGGTTGTAAATGGAACTAAGGTAACAATAACTGTTAAGGAAAAAGACTTTGTAGATTCAAGTGCAACACCAAAGGTAACACAGGTGGGTCAGGTTGAAGACTCATTAAGAAATGTATTGGGTGCACAGGACGCAATCACGGCTACAAACGGAATTTCTTAATAGAAATTAAAGAAAAACATAATATTAGAAAGTTTAGATCAAAATCCGAAGGAAATATCCTTCGGATTTTTTTCAATACTGTTACAAATTCTTTACACTTAAATAGAGTAAGTTGACTGCAAAATTTGCCAGTGATATAATACATATGAATCAAGATAGGTAAATTTAGGTAATGTCATTCTAATGCTACCGAATCTTGGAAAATTGTTTAAACGAGTGGGGCTATAAATAGTGGGAGAGGCGTAGCCCGCTCTGGATTTTAAAGCCCGCCCGCTACAAAATACACAAGGAGGATTTGAGAACATGAGAAATCTCAGAAAGCTTACTGCAGTTGTTATAGCCGTAGCATTGGTGTTAACATCTATGACTGCTGCATTTGCTGCTTCAGGTTCATATGAATTTGAAGATCAGGCAACAGTACTTAAGGATCTCGGCATTTGGCAGGGAAATACTGCTGGTGACTTGATGCTTGGTGAAAAATTAACTAGAGCACAAGGTGCTGTATTAGTATTAAAGACAGTACTAGGAAAGACAGACAAAGATATGGAAGCAGCAGATGTTTCCGCTATTGCAAAATTTGATGACGCTGCAGAAGTTCCTGCATGGGCTGAAGGTTGGGTAGCTCTTGCTGTTAAAGAAGGCGTTATGAAGGGTGGCAACAACAAGTTAGCTGCTGGCGATGAATTAAAGGGAAAAGACCTTGCATCAATGTTCATGAACGCTCTCGGATTTGCAGCTGAGAACGAATATGCTACAGCAGTTGAAAAGTTAGCTGCTAAGTCAGCTGGTAAAATCCTTGCAGGTATCGCAGATGATATTACTGATGCAGATCTTACAAGAGATGCTGCTTCTGCAGTAGTATTTGATACTTTAACTGTTAAGGCTAAAGATGCAACTAAGACAGTTGTTGATGTTTTAGTTGGAACTGATGCTGCTAAGAAAGCAGTTGCTGTAAAGGCTGGTTTGATAGCTGCTCCTACTACTTTGGATATTGCTAAAGTAGAAGCTCTTAACCTAAGAGAATTAGTAGTAACTTTCAATGGCCCTGTAACAAATGTAGATGCTGCTAAGAAGACTGCAAACTACAAAATTGGAACAAGTGAACCTGAAGCTGTTACATTGTCAGATGACAAGACTACTGTTACTTTGAGAACAGCAAGCGCTAATGCTATGGGTAACTATGCAACAGATATCGAACTTACTGTATTGAAGGCAGTTGGATTTGCTGCTGACAAGACTATAAAGGGTATATCTGTAAAAGATACTACAGTACCATATGCAAAATCAGTTTCAACAACTGGTCCTAAGAACATAAAAGTTACATTATCAGAACCGCTAAGAACACATGCTGGTTCTGGTTTTACAGCTCTTATTGGTTCAGACATAGCAAGTTCAGTTAAAATTGATGGTGCTTTTATTGCTATAGACTCAACTGCTACAGGAACTAATGGTCTTGAATTAAATATCAAGACATACTCAGATTTGGGTGAAGGTTCACACAAGATTGAGTTCATAGGTTCAGGATCAAAGTTATTTGATAACGCAGGATATCAGATACAGGGAGCTACTCTTACATTTGATTATGTAAAAGATACTTCAGCACTGGCTCTTACTTATGTTGAATCAACTGAAACATCTGTTACAGTAAAGTTTAACAAGGCTATAAAGACTGGTGCATTTAGTGGTAACGCTAATGTTGCAATTACGCATACATACAATTCTGATACAAACAAAGTTTTGGCTTCTACTGCTGGAACTGTAACTACTACTGATGACCAGACATTTAAGATAGACTTTACTAATGCACGTCCATTCCCACCGGGAGCAACTACTGTATACATTAACTATGTTAGTGATTCAGGAACAAAGATTGAAGATAATTATGGCAACAAATTGGCAGCTACATCATTTGCTGTAAGTACTGCTGCTGACTTAACTAAGCCTACTGCAACTGCAGAATTCGTAGATGCAAAGACAGTTAAGGTAACTTTCTCAGAAGATGTTCAAAGCGATGGACTGGCAAATGCCGCTAATAACGTAGGAAACTATGTATTAAAGAATGGTAATGATGTTGTTTCAGTTGCAACTGCTGCTTTTGATGTAGACAGCAAAAAAGTAATTAAGTTGACAACTACTGATGAAAAAGCACTTAACGGAACATCATACACTCTTACTGTTAAGAATGTAAAAGATGTATCTGTAGCTAAAAACCAGATTGATGAAGTAACATTGTCCTTTACAGGTACTGACAAAGTTCCTCCAGAAATAAAATCAGCTAAATTGGTATCTGACTTAAAGTATAAGATAACATTTACTGAAGCAATGGACTTAGCTTCAATAACTGATAAGACAGTTTACAGAATAGGTGCTACATCAGCTGCTTCAACAACTCTTAATACTGATGCTTACACTATTGACGCTGTAGATGGTAATAAAGCTGTTGTTATTACTTTCAAAACTGCTCCTAGTGCTACTGACAATATCTATGTTGCAAGAGTCAAGGACGCAGCAGGTAACTGGTCAGAATTCTTCTCAGCTGAAAAAGTTATTGGAACAAAGACTACAGTTGCTTTAGCTGAATACCAGATTACTGGTAAGAATGCTATAAAGCTTAAGTTTGAAGATGTTCTGAAGAATATGGAAGTAAATGATTTCTTATATTCAACAGACGGTGGAACTACATTTACTGATAAACCAAATTCATTGTCAGTGAGTATTGCTGATGGAGTTACCTACATTACTTTAGTAACAAAAGACATTACATCTGCTGTTGGTGCAAATGTTGATGTTAAGACAAATGGTATTACTAAAGCGCAAAATGAATATGGTAGCACTGTAGATTTCAATACTACTACAAAAGATGGCGATGGTAAAAAACTTATATCAATAGTTGACAAACGTGCTCCATCCAAAGTTGCAGATATGGCATTTACAGATATTGATGACAATAAGGGAACAAAGAAAGCTTTGAAGACTGTAACTATAACTTACGATGAAGACATATATGCAGCATCTGTTCAAGAATCTGATTATACAGTTGCTGGTTACGAGATTGATAGTGTTCAAGTAAACCCAGCAGACAAAGCTCAGGTAATTATAACACTTAAAACTCTTGATTATGGTTCATACACATTGGGTACTGATATTGTTAAGGTTAAGCAAGTTGGAGAAATTCAGGATCTTGCTAAGAACACATTAGGCGCTCAAGATGAATGGTCAAACAAATAATACTCTTTAAAGAGTGAAAAAACCCCGTGGGATTTATCCCACGGGGTTTTTTATTAGCAACTATGTTAATAAGATAGGAATTTGTAAGATAAAAGTAACAAAATTGTATGTAATATATGACATTTCTATGATATTATTTAGACATTAAGGGAATTTTTGCGTATAGTCATATGAGGAGGAAACAATGAACAAAAGAAGAATATTAGCGATGATTTTGACAATATGTATAATTACAGCATCCGTATCAATGACTTTTGCAGCTGAAACCGGTGCAGTTACCGATGTTATTGCTAAAGCTCAGGCGTTAAACAAGCTTGGAATGCTGGCTGGTGACGGTAAAGGAAATTATAGTCTGGAATCAAATTTAAAAAGAAGCGAGGCTGCTACATTTATTGTAAAGCTAATGGGCAAGAGCAAGGAGGTAGCAGATAAAAGTAGTCAATACATAAATACAGGGTTTGATGACATAAAGACTACTGACTGGTTTTCAGCATATGTTGGTTTTTGTAAAGAGAATGATGTTATCAGTGGAATAGGTAATAATAAATTTGGTCCCAATTCCAATGTCACTGAAAAGGCCTTCTTAACTATGACAATGAAAGCTCTTGGTTATACTAGCGATGATTTTAACTGGAACAGCGTATATCAAAAGGCATATGACATAGGCTTGGTAACCGGTAATGACTATAATGGAAAAACACAGGATAATGTTAATTATACAAGAGCAGAAGTTGTAAATATTATGTATACTGCATTGACACTTAAAGTAAAAGACTCAGATAATACATTGCTTAAACAGCTTGTAAATGAAGGGAAGTTAGAACCAAAGGTTGTTGCTGATTCCGGACTGTCAGATGATAAGTTGCCTGTTGAAATATCAAAGGTTTCCGTACAAAGTAGTCAGTGGATTAAAATTGAGTTGAATGAACCCATAAAGCAATTAAAGGATACAGATATATCAGTATATGAAAATTTGAAATGGACAGCGCTTTCAGCAAAGATAATATCACAGACAGATAAGGAAATCAGGATAAAAACGGATGCTCAGAAAGCAGGAATTGAGTATGTAATAAAAATATCAAATTTATTAGATGAAGATAATAATTACGTAAAGGAAATAAAAAGTAAATTTATTGGATTTGAAAACAAGGCAGTTAAGTCAGATTTATTTAAGATTAGTAAGATTGAGCAAGTATCTGCAAGTGACATTGCTATATATTTTACTCATCCTATAAATATAAATGCAGAGCAACCTGATTGTTATTCAATTTTAAAATCCGATGAGACGTTAATTGAAGGTAATAAAAATAATATATCTGTTAAGGTTATGGATGGCAAGTCTGATGCTGTAATACTAAGAGTAAAGAATTTTACTTTTAGTCAGGACGTAGAATACACAGTGAAAATAAAAGGTTCTCTGATTAGTTCCTATGGAACTTATCTTGGTCAGGAATCCGGAGATCAGATGAATTTTATTGCAAAGTCTATCGCCAGTGAGTCATTTAAGTTGGTTGGGCTGGTTCCTTTAAATACCAAGTCAATACAGTTGGATTTTAATAAACCAATTAATAAGGTGACTGCGGAACAGGTTTTCAGCTACTATATAACAGAATTAACTATAGGGACACCAGTACAGATTATAAAGGCTACTACTACCAGTAATACATATGGTACAGATTGCGCAGTCGTTTTAACAATTGCAGGTAATTTTGACATAAAAAAAGCATATGGACTGATGATAAATAGTGTAAGTGATGCAACCAAGCAAAATAAGATAGAAGAACAGTCATACTCTTTCAATCCTACTGACAAAGCTATAAGTGATATGAAGATTGCTTCAATAGCACCTATAGACTTGAATAGTGTTTCAATATCCTTTGACAGGAAGCTGAATCCTAAAACAGCTGAGGATATAACAAATTACTCTGTTCTTTGCCTTAATAATACTTCATACAATATCAGCCCGGTGAAAGCGGTATACTCAAGTGAGTCTCCTAATACTGTTAAACTGTATTTTTCATATAATAAGCCTATGACAGCAGGATATATGTATAAAGTAAGGATACTGAACACATTGCAGGACTATACTGGAACCGCTCTGACTGCACCATTGGAGTATACATATATCGCAAACAACGCATTAAAAACAAAGCCCGAGATTATTAAAGCTGCCTTCATAGCAAAGGATACAATTAAAATTACTTTGAACAAAGACATTGCTCTGGATGTACCCAATATATTAACCAGTAATTATTACATTCAGATGATAGGCGATGATAATGCAAATAAAATGCCTTTGGCAATAACGTACATTGATACTAATACAATTGTATTGCGATTTGATAAGATTGATTTTTCCAAGCAATTTTATTTGAAATACAATGAAATAAAGGACATCACGGGAGAGACGTATTCAGGTGACCAAGTTAATACAGCAATTGTAATTGGAGAATAAAGTTTTGCATGTAGTAAAAAAGGACACTCTTTGAGTGTCTTTTTTAGAATTATAATTGATAGGAATTATTAAAGAGGAGGAACAGCATGGTAGTAAAAAAGATTTTTGGGGTTGTACTGTTAACCTTTATTTTAATGCAGTCAATAGTACCTTGTGCGGCTATTACTCAGAATAAAAATACGGCAATAAGTTTGGACACCGCGTACGACAAGGCTATTTTAGCCACAAACCAATTTGATAAGATTGAGAAAAGCTTATATAAACTAACAAAGCCTTATGGTGCATTAGAAGAGACACACAAAATGCATAAGTATGATATGAAGACAGAGTTTAATAGGTTATACGATAAAATGATAAGCGGCCAATTTCTTCAGTCTTATGAACAGGGGGAGTTGGTAATGTACTATGCAGTATTTAAAGACTCTAAAATATTTGAAAATAAGACCTTAAAACCTGTGATATACCCTGATGAATTTCCAAACTGCGATGTTTGGCTGCAAATGATGCAGCTAAAAATAAATGGAGAGACCCTAAGAAAAGGGTTAATCGATGGAGTGAGGCAACTATATGACAATTTGATTTTAATTAATGATTCGATTGCTTTATCTGAAGATTATCTAAAAGTTATGGAGCGTGAACTATATGGAATCGAACAGAAATTCAAAAATGGAACAGCTTCAGAAATAGATTTTAATAAATCTAGAATGGATTTTCAAATTAAAAAGTTGGAATTAAATAAACAGAAAAGAACAAAAGAAAATCTTGAGTTCAATTTGAAAAAAAATCTCGGACTGAAGCTAAATACTGTTTTAGAAATTAAACCTAATGAAATATCACAAAGAGAATTGTATATACCATCTTACGATATCAGCCTAAAAAATGCATTGCTTAACAGGAAAGAAATAGCAATTCCCAAAATGAATAAACTTGCTGCTCAGACACGGCTACCGATAATTGATAAATATTTGACTTATGTACATGAAAACGAAGAACTACAATTGACTTTTAAGGAAACGGTGCTTAGTATTGATGAGTTTGATAATGAAATAAAGGTTCAGGAGGAGTTTGTAAGAAAAGATATCGACAATATCTATGCAAAAATTTCTTACAACAAAAAGAGTGTTGATATTGAAACAAGAAAATATAACGAAAGCAAAAAAAGCTATGACAAAGCAAAAATTCAGTATCAGTCAGGCCTGATAAGCAGTACTGCATTGGATTATTCAAGACTTAACTGTGATGCAAGCAGACTCAATTATGAGAAGGCTACTCGTGACCTGGCATATAAGATAAGTGTCTTAACCGCCGCATGCGGAGTTTAAAAGATTAAATAATAAAAAGGAGAGTAGTTATGAAGAAAATTATGAATTCTGTAATTGCAATTACCATAGTTATATCAGTACTGATAGCCTCGTCATGTGCGGTTAGTGCGGCACCCATAGATAAAAAGGTAACTTTGGGACAGGCACTGGAAGTTGTTTCAAAGAATAATTCTATACAGCTTTTTGAAAACCAGATAGCGAATGCTCAAAAAAGGCTTGATTACGCAAAAAGAAAAGCTGAAATAGCAGATGATTCATGGAACACAGATGATGAAAGAGCAGAGGTGAAAAAAGTTAAGGAGTTAATTCCAGTTCAAAAAAAAGATGCTTTATCAATATTGTTATTACAGAAAAATGAAAAAATATCATCTTTGAAGATAGATACTACAAAAGCATATTTTGAGTACTTATTTACAGAGGAAAAGATGAGTAGCCAGATAAATTCCATAAACAGACTTAACAACAAGTTGAAAATTCTTAAAGATCAAGTTGCAGCCGGCAGTCAATTAAAGTCTGTAGTTGAAGAAACAGAAGTAGCAATTAAAACAGCAGAACAGCAAAAGGATTTGATAGAAAGAGATTTAAGTAGTTTAGCTATAGATTTGAATTCATTGCTTGGCAGACCTTTATTGAGTAACATAAATTTAGCAAAGCAGGATGTCCCAATGTATGAGGCTAATAATATTGATACTAAAGAGATATTATCTGACAGGGAGTCTAAAAGTTCTTCAATATTAAAAGCACTTAATGATTGGAACGAAGCAAAAATTGAATATAAAATTATAAATTTCAGCTCCACAAAGATGATTCCGGATGGTTTGGAAGAAGCTGAGGATAAGCTGCTAATTGCGGAGTATGATTACAATAAGCTTTTACTGGATGAAGAAAATAATGTTATGACAGAATATAATGAGCTTTTGAATTTAAGAGATGATATCGACATTAAAGAGATGGAGTCAAATTTTAATAAAAAGCAGATGGATATTACAAAAGCTAAATATAATAATGGATATATAAATATTATTACATATAATGATTCAATCCAAAAATATGAAGATTCAGTTATAGCATATAAACGTGCTAAACTTGATTATTATCTTGCATCAGAAAAATTCCATAAATAACTTATTAATTAACGGAACTTTTTCAAAAAGATTACGTCTAAGTTACAGGAGTATATTATATTTATACTCCTTCTATTTTACATAAAAAGCACTATTACCAAAATATTAATTTTTAATTACGTATAATTAATGATATAATTCAAGATAGGTTTGAGTGTAGAAATACATAAAAAATTTGATTAGGGGTGTCATTTTGAGCAAAAAGATCTTAATTGTAGACGATGAGAAAAATATTGTGGACATATTGAAGTTCAATTTAAAGAAGGAAGGTTATGATACAATAGAGGCTTATGATGGGGAGGAAGCAGTTAATTTGGCACTTTCCCAAAATCCGGATCTCATTTTACTGGATATTATGCTTCCCAAAATGGATGGGTTCACTGTATGCAGAAAATTAAGACAATCCATTTCAACACCTATACTTATGCTGACTGCAAAGGAAGAGGAAGTGGATAAAGTTCTGGGACTTGAGCTGGGAGCAGATGATTATATAACAAAACCGTTTAGCCCAAGGGAACTCATGGCACGGGTCAAGGCAAACCTTAGAAGGTTGATACCCGGTGAGCAACCGGGGGAGGATACTAATTCTCACATAAACAAGTATGGAGATTTAACAATTGATATAGACAGGTATGAAATTAAGAGGGGCGAAGAAACCATAGAGCTTACTCTGCGTGAGTTTGAACTGGTGAAATTCCTCGCAGCACAGCAAGGAACCATATTTTCAAGAGAAACTCTTCTGGAAAAGGTCTGGGGCTATGAATACTACGGAGATGTAAGAACTGTTGATGTTACCGTTAGAAGAGTAAGGGAAAAACTCGAGCTGGACCCTGCAAATCCACAGTACATTGTTACTAAAAGAGGAGTCGGGTACTATTTCAATAAAATTTAGTTAATTTGGCTAAATGTTATATGTAGGAGTTAACATGAAATTTTGGAAAGGGTTTTTAAGGCTTCTCAGCAGTCTGCAGTGGAAGCTTGTATACATTTTCATTTCAATGTGTATTATTCTGGTTTCCGTAGTATATGTGGTTATTAATACCGGGCTTCAGAATATATATTATGACAGCTTTGCAAACAGCATAGAAACAGGATATAAAAACTGGATAGATGTAAGAGGCGGAGTTCCAGAAGCCAATCAAAAGCTTACGGAGTATTTTACCGAAGGTGGGGATACCCAGTTCTTTGGTGCAAATTCCTCCTTCTTGGGAATGACAGTTATTGACTTAACAAAGATACAGACTTCTACCGGAGGAATCCTTTATTCATCTGAGAAGGGTTATACGGACGATCCTGAGGCGTTTGCAAATAATATTAAGACCAGTGAAAGTCTTATGTCTATTTGGGCAGGAAATCAACCCCAGAAAAACGAGAGTTTAATCAAAGGCCCTAATGGTAAGTACTTTGAATATATAAAAAAACCAAAAGACAATTTGATTTTTTACTTTACGTATCAGGAAGAAGCATGGCTGCCAATATTGGAGAAGTTTAACTATCTGATACTTACCAGTGCGCTTATAGCAGTGTTTTTGTCGTTGCTTCTGGGGTACATGCTTTCAAAGACTATTACGTCTCCTATAATAAGTGTAATGCATAAGGCTGAAAAAGTGGCCGAAGGAGATTTTGGCGAGCAGTTGGCAGTTAAATCGGAAGATGAAATAGGAAATCTCACAAGAACCTTCAACTACATGTCCTCTGAGCTTAAGAAGACATTGTCCGAGATATCAAGTGAGAAGAACAAAGTAGAGACCATACTTAACTACATGGCTGATGGCGTAATAGCCTTTGATCTAAAAGGAATGGCTATTCATGCTAACCCGGCAGCAACCAAGCTTTTAGGCAGTGATGTGGTAAACAGTCCTTTCAAAGAATTTGCCGTTAAGGTAGGTCTGGATGTAAGAATTGAAGATATCGTTTATTTTGAAGAATCACCTGTGAGGGAATCAGATACTATTTTAAACGATATGTATGTAAAGGTGTATTTTGCTGTATTTACAGATACCAACAAAAAACCGGAAGGTATTATAGTAGTACTTCATGATGATACTGAGCAGCAAAAACTGGATAGTATGAGGCGGGAATTTGTGGCAAATGTTTCACATGAACTTCGTACTCCTATTACTTCAATAAAAAGCTACACCGAGACACTTTTGGAAGGTGCCATGGAGGATCAGGAAACATCAAAACGTTTTCTTTGTGTAATTGATTCCGAAGCGGACAGAATGACCAGATTGGTAAAGGATTTGCTTCAGTTGTCCAGACTTGATAATCAGCAGATGAACTGGAAAATGGAATGTGTATCTTTGGATACAATTGTAAAAACAATTGTAGAAAGATTGCAGATTGAAGCACAAAGAAAGCATCAAAAGCTTGATAGCTATGTAATAGGAGATATTCCTGCAATAAGTGCTGATAAGGACAGGATGGAACAAGTTATAGTAAACCTTATAAGCAACTCAATTAAGTATACCTCTGAGTATGGTGAAATAACGGTGTATGTTGGTATTATCTACAACGATATATATGTAAAAGTTACGGACACGGGTATAGGAATTCCCAGTGAGTCCTTACCAAGAGTCTTTGAGCGGTTCTACAGAGTAGACAAGGCAAGGTCAAGAGATATGGGAGGTACTGGGTTAGGTCTTTCTATTGCCAAGGAAATAGTTCAGGCACACGGAGGTACTATCAATATTTCCAGTGAAATAGGTAAAGGTACGGAGGTAACAGTTAAGTTACCGCGTGAAGTGTAAATATTTTTTAAATGCCATGTAATGGAATTGTAACAGAATTTGTATTATAATAAATATATAGTACTGGGAAATAGTACAAATAGTTGTTTTTTTCTCGAGGTGATAGTATGAAATCAAAAATACTGATTTTTATTATAATAGTTTCTGTTTTAACAGCTTTATTCGCCGTACCTGCAATGGCAGCTTCAAATATTGTCAAGATTACAAGGCCGGATGGCAATGAGGTAGTAGAAAAATCTGTATTCTCAATATGTGGCGTGTGTACCTACGATGAAACTTTTATTGAGTTTCAGTACTGGGATAAAGCCACTGAGAAGTTCCAGCCTCTTGAAACTACTGACGGAGAATTAACTTTTAAAGTTGGAAATAGCAAGCTGTTTGGTAAAAACGTTGAGCTTAAATACAAGGGTGAAAATCGTATCAGAGTACTAGCGTATACAAGGAATGCAAAAGATGAACCTAAAGATTACACCATAATTTATGCTGCAGAAAAGAAGAGTTTGCTAGATAATATCCGTAATTGGCTTTTAGATAAATTTTAGAATATTATGATAAAATTAAGTTCTGATAAAGTTCGTTTATATTTGGAAAAGCTTAAAACTGCTTTTTTGATAATCTTAATAGTTCTTTGCGTAGTACAGGTGGGAATTCTCTGGAGTACTCAATCCAGCAGTTTCCCTTTTTTATCGTCTCTTTTTTCTGATTCCAAAATTGCATTACAGGTATCGGTAGAAGACACAAAATCAAAGTATCTTTTACCTTCAAGAATTGTGCTGTCAACAGATTTTGATGGAGATCATTTCATTATACCCAATGGGTCAAAGGATTATAATAGTATTTGGGAGGGAGCTAAGCTGTATTTGGCTCAAGCTCTGGATATTAAACCCCAAAAGACTCAACTCTACAATGATAAACTGTGGGGTAAAATGGCAGCCAGCAAACCCTATATGCTTGAGTTTAATACATCTGTTCCCACAGATATTATAAAATGGGTATTAAATCTCAAGCCCTCTGCAGGAGATGGCCTTTCAAGCATTTACAAGATAATCATATGTCCGGATGACCCGGATAACGGTTACAGTGACACTCTTTACATCAGAGATGACAAGAATATATACACATATAGTTTGGCTAATAAGGTTAATTCATTGAGAAGTAAGGATTTTACAGAAATGGTTACTATCCTAAATGATAATACTACATCAAAAAATTATCAAACTGCCGCTGAAAAGTGGGGAAATTCGGAAGAGATAAATTTTCCAAATGATATGCTTGGGCCAATGCTGGATAATGCTGAAGAAGCTTACCCAAGTATCACATGTTCAACCTTTTCTGGTATGGATGAAACAGAATTAAATTCTCTGGATTATGAAGATTATGAAAAGATTGCTTCGGAGCTGTTTGGAGAGTCAAGCAGGGATTATGACTATTATAAGGACATCAATGGTTCAGTAGTTTTTAAAAGACTGGATATTGTGTATCGGTTATACAAAAATTCGATTCTGGAATACAAGTACACAGGAAGTCAGACATCAGCCTATAATCTCAGGTTATTGGACGCCTATAAAAAAGCAATAGAGTTTATTATAGATGTAAACAAACAAAATAACTTTCTCTCTAAAGTAAATGTATATCTCAGCTCTATTGAGGAAAAGCCAAACTCATATATTTTTAAATTTGACTACGCTGTCTTGGTTAACGAGCAATATGGAGAGGTTCCGGTGCTGCTAAAGGATTATTCAGTTGCAAAAGGTATGGATAATCAAGAAAATAGTATTATTATAGAAGCTAATTCAAAGAGAGTAGTTCATTGTCAAATGGTACCTGTTAAGTTTAAACTGGGAAAGCCCGTAAAATATAAATGGGCATTTCAATACATGTACTCAAAGGCATTTGAAAAGTATCCGGAGCTAAGTGACAAGGATATTTCTGTTAAGAATTTTGGGATTTATTATGTATTATCAAATTCCGCCCTTAAGGAAAGTATAGCACCAAGTTTTGTTCTTTACACAGATGATAACGGTAGGTATGTAGTACCTTTAAACTAAAAATAAAAAAGAATTGGGATAAATGAATATAATATGGTGCAAGGGGAAATAATGTACATAATAACCAGAAGGAGGATAAATGGACTGGAAAAGAGCCAAGATAATTTTAATAATAGTATTTACAATATTGAATATAGTTTTGGCTTTCGCCTGGTACAAAAACATTAAAGTTGAGCAGGTATCACAGCAAACCATAACTAACACGGGACTAATCATGGCCAAAAATGGTATAAATGTAGAATGTCCCATACCAAAATATAAAGGGAAGGATTACATACTCCAATATAAAGATAGCCCCTTAGATAAGACAAAGATAGCTGATGTACTGCTTGGAAAAGGGTATGTAAAATCAGGAAATGATACATATACAAAGGATATGAATAAGCTTGTGTTCACATCGGATTCGGGTTTTGAGTATACGGGAGTCGGTGAAAACAATGTAAAAGTTTATACCGACAGCAAAGAAGGTATCAATGCAAAATTCAAGGCATTGGCTTCTAAAATGGGTTTACCATTCGATGAATTCAAGCAGGATTACTACCCTGATACAAAAAAAGTAAATGAAAAACTATTAATTTATAAAGGATTTTATAAAGGATATGAGGTTTTTGATAATTTCATTGAAATTCAGGTAATAAATAAGGAAATGTGTGGGATAAAATATCAATATAATAAACCAATAAGTATAACTGCAAGAAGAGATATAAATGTTATTCCGGTGTATCAGATATTGATTACAAAGATGACCAAATATCAAGGTATCGACATATGCAATGTTGATATGGGCTTTAAGGGTTATACCGGGGTTGACAAGGGAACAACGACTCTTTACGAAGGGTTATCCTGGAGAATAAGAAATACTGATGGAAGAGAGTTTTATTTCAATGCACGTAATGGTGAGGAAATAAAATAACTAAGATTGGTAATTATTAATATATGATATTAATGGTAGAATAATTTAAATCTAAATGGTATAATGAAATCGTGTGTGTAATGTTTTAGCAAGTACTAATTGATTACATAATTTGACGTATTTACAGATTTGCCATTTGATTTATTAAACAGGTATTGCTGTTTATAGCCTGGACAGTTTATACAAAAGGTTGGTGTATAAGGGTTTGGATAAGTTTATAATAAATGGGCCATGTCCCCTAAACGGCGAAGTTACAATTAGCGGAGCCAAAAACGCTGCAGTAGCTGTTTTGCCTGCTGCACTCATCATAAACGGCATTAGCCGTATAGAAAATGTTCCTGATATTAAGGATGTAAAAGTTTTATTGGAGATACTCGGTAAGTTAGGTGCTAAGATTACTAAAGAAGATGCCAACACCGTTATATGTGACACCAGAGAAATCAGTTGCTGGACAGCTCCGTATGAACTGGTAAAAAGTATGAGAGCTTCATATTATTTATTGGGGGCATTGATTGCAAGGTTCGGAAAAGCGGAGGTATCACTTCCCGGCGGTTGTGATTTTGGATTCAGACCTATTGATCAACACATAAAGGGTTTTGAAGCAATGGGTGCTAGTGTAGAAATAGAGCATGGTATTGTTAAGGTTGATGCCTCAAAGCTAACGGGAGCTCAGATTTACCTTGATGTTGTAAGCGTAGGTGCTACTATAAACCTGATGCTGGCAGCCGTAAAGGCAAATGGGCAGACTACTATCGAGAATGCTGCCAAGGAGCCACATGTAGTTGATGTTGCTAACTTTCTTAACGCTATGGGTGCAAACATCAGAGGTGCCGGAACAGATGTAATAAAGATAAAGGGTGTAGACCACCTAAAAGGCGGAGGAACTCACTCCATTATTCCTGACATGATTGAGGCGGGAACATTTATGATTGCTGCCGCTGCTACGCAGGGAGATGTAATTGTAAAAAATGTTATTCCCAAGCATATGGAATCTCTCACTGCAAAGCTTATTGAAATGGGCGTTACCGTTCAGGAAGATGAAGATTTCATAAGAATTTTAGGCAGAAATAAGATTCGAAATGTAAACATAATGACGTTACCTTATCCGGGATTTCCTACAGACCTTCATCCCCAAGCAACTGTGCTTTTAAGCCTTGCAGAGGGTGTAAGTACAATTACTGAAGGCGTATGGGATTCCAGATTCCAGTATGTAGATGAATTAAAAAGAATGGGTGCAAGGATTAAGGTTGAAGGAAGAATTGCTGTCATAGACGGTGGAAATCAACTTTCAGGTGCGCCTGTAAAAGCTACTGATTTGAGGGCAGGGGCTGCAATGGTTCTTGCAGGATTAATCTCAAAAGGTCGTACTGAAGTTTTAAATATTAAATATATAGACAGAGGATACGAGGACTTTGTACAGAAGCTGAATATTCTCGGAGCTGACATCAGCAGGGTACCGTGCGAGGATTAATTATATACAATGAGGTTAGTTAAATGGTCAAGTTTTGCAGTTTATTTAGTGGAAGCAGTGGAAATGCGCTTTTTATTGGTACGGAAAAAACAAAACTTCTTATAGATGCCGGCTTGAGCGGTAAGAGAATACTTGAGGCACTGTGTTCCATTGGTGAAAGTCCGGCGGAACTAAGTGCTATATTAATTTCCCATGAACACTCAGACCATGTTAGGGGTGCCGGAATTCTTTCAAGAAAAGCAGACATTCCCATATATGCAAATGAGTCTACCTGGTGTGCCATGGAAACCGGTCTTGGGCCTGTAAAGCTTGAAAACAAAGTAGCCTTTTGTACCGGTCAGCAGTTTGAAATCGGAGATATATGTGTAAGGCCATTTTCTATTCCCCATGATGCTGCGGAACCCGTAGGTTTTAACTTTTTTGCAGAGGGCAAAAGAATCACAACTGCAACGGATATAGGACATATGAGTGAAGAACTTTTGGAATACATAGTAGGAAATGATCTGGTTTTGTTAGAATCCAACCATGATACGGAGATGCTAAAAGTAGGCCCTTACCCGTGGCCATTGAAAAAAAGAATTCTGGGGGATCACGGTCACTTGTCCAATGAGAATGCAGCGAAGGTAGTAGCATACCTTGCTGAAAAAGGCTGCACCCGTTTTATTTTAGGGCATTTAAGCAGTGAAAACAACTTCCCGGAGCTTGCATATCAGACAACATATAATGCTTTAAGTGAAAAGAAGATAGCAGTGGGAAGTGATGTTGAACTTGCAGTTGCTCTAAGGGACAGGGTGGGACATATTAATATAATATAATAAAGAACGAAAAAGGGGAAATCAGTATTTACTGGTTTTCCTTTATTTTTTAGGTTGAAATCAGGAGACAAAAAAATGAAAATTACAATAGCGGCTGTAGGAAAACTAAAAGAAAAGTATTTGAAAGAAGCGATTTCAGAGTATTCAAAAAGATTATCCCGCTTCTCGGAAGTGGAAATTATAGAAGTTGATGATGAGTACGCACCGGATACTCTCAGTGAGGCACAGGAAAGCCAAGTCAAAAAGAAGGAAGCGGATAAGCTGCTAAAGAGAGTTAAACAGGGAAGCTACGTTATATTATTGGATTTGGCAGGAGAACAGACAACTTCTTCAGGCTTGTCAGGCAAGATTGAAAATATTATGCTTTCGGGGAACTCACACATAACATTTATAATTGGCGGCTCACTTGGACTGGATCAAAGTCTCATAAATATTGCCGACTACAGGCTTTGTCTTTCAAAAATGACCTTCCCCCACCAACTGGCCAGAGTAATACTTATGGAGCAGGTGTACAGGGCTTTTAAGATAATTAAGAATGAGACTTACCATAAATGAGGTTTAGGAATACAACAAAACTGTGCATAAAATATCACGCTTTAATATTATGTTTATATTATTCTTTTATTGAGGGGAGGGAATTATATGGATTGGCTAGTTAAAATGAACTCAGCAATTGACTATATAGAGACAAATTTAGCAGGTGAAATTGATATTAATATAGTCGCCATGAAGGCTTGTTGCTCATCTTACAATTTTCAACGTATGTTTTCATTTATAACAGATATTACATTGGCCGAATACATTCGTAGAAGAAGATTGACACAAGCTGCACTGGAATTGCAAAACTCTGATATGAAAGTTATTGATGTGGCAGTAAAATATGGATACGATACTGCGGCATCATTTGCGAGAGCATTCAAAACACTTCATGGGTTAACACCGGCAGAGGCAAAAAGAGAAGGCGTAAAGTTAAAGGCCTATCCTAAAATTTCCTTTCAAATTTCAATAAAAGGAGAAAAGGAAATGGATTACAGGATTGAAACAAAAGAAGCTTTTAATATTTTTGGGATTGAAACAAACTGTTCTTTAAAAGGAGAAGAAGGTTTTCTGACCCCCGGGCAACTATGGCAGCAATGTCATAGTAATGGGGAGTACGAAAGACTTTATTCAAATGCGGGCGATTTACCAAGCTTTGTATCGCAGGACTTGTGCAAACTTCATGCAGTTGAAAACTATAGGAAATCGGAAGAAAACACGTTCCCTTATATGCTGTGCGCGTTTGTATCAAAGAATAGTAAAACAGATGGCTATAAAACAGTTCATATTCCTGCACAAACATATGCAATATTTCCATCTGAAGGGTTTAAATGGGATGATGACTTTTATAAGGTTCTCACTGATTTACAAAAGAGATTTTTCAGTGAATGGTTGCCTACGGCAGAATATGAAAGGGCAGAAGGTGCAAATTTTGAGATTTACGGGGGTACTGAAGAATATGGCTATATTGAATTGTGGTATCCGGTTGTAAAGAAATAATTTGCATATAAAACCAAGGGGTTGATATTTGCATGAGTATCCGGCTTTTTGCAATAGCTCCTTGGTTTATTTTGTTAGTAATTATGTTAAGTAATTTTTTAAGAGAAATGAATAAACCCTCCACTATATCACCAGACTTTGTGCAAGTGTTATGATGATAACATAGGGGTGACAATAATATGTATAAAATATATAAGACAGCAGAATTAGCTAAAAGAGTCGGGGTACATTCCAACACCGTACGTCTTTATGAAAAGCTTAAATTAATACCTGAGGCTGATAGATTGCCAAATGGGTATAGAGTATTTACTGACTATCATTTAGAGCAATTTAAACTTGCCAGAATTGCCTTTAAAGTGGAGGTTCTGCAAAATGGGCTTCGAAAGAAGATAATTGATGTTGTTAAGTTATCTGCCGAGGGAGAGCTTGAAGAAGCAATTAATTGTACAAATGAATATATAAATCAGATAAAACAAGAGCAGAGAAATGCGGAAGAAGCCATTGAACTTTCAAAGAAGCTGTTATCTGATATAGCTTCTGAAGAGAACAACATATTGTTTACAAGAAAGCAAACTGCGGACTATATAAAAGTCACAATGGACACATTAAGAAATTGGGAGATGAATGGTTTACTTAATGTAAAAAGAAAGAAGAACGGATACAGGGTTTATACGGACAGTGATATTAACAGATTAAAGATAATACGTACTTTGCGCTGTGCTAACTATTCTCTTTCAGCAATTCTAAGAACGCTGACTGCCGTATCAGAAAGTAAGGAAATTGATATTAGAGAGGTAATCAATAAGCCCAAAAAAGATGAGGAAATTATTACAGCATGTGACAAGCTCCTTACTTCACTAAGTGATGCAGAAAAAAGTGCAAATCGTATATTGCTGCAATTAGAATATATGAAAAACCATTTTAATTCAAACGCTACACTTTAACACCAGACTTTATCATGGTGTTATTCTTTTATCAGAAGGAGGGAATAACACATGGAAGTGATAAAAGTTCAGAAGCTATTTAAGTCATATGGTGAGGTTGAGGTGATAAAAGATATTAGCTTATCGGTGAAGAAGGGCGAGGTCTTCGGGCTACTTGGGGCCAATGGTGCAGGAAAGAGCACCACTATTGAATGTATTCTAGGCACAAAGAATTTTGATAGCGGGCAGGTATCTGTCTTGGGTATGAATCCTCAAAAGGAAAGAAAACAGCTATTTCAGAAAGTCGGAGTTCAGTTTCAGGAATCTAATTATCAGGAAAAAATTACAGTTAAAGAGTTATGTGAAATAACACAAGTTCTCTATAAAAATCCCTTAGATTACAATAAATTATTATTGAATTTTAATCTCCAGGATAAGGTTAAAAAACCTGTAAACGAACTATCCGGAGGAGAAAAACAACGATTATTCATTATATTGGCGTTAATTCCTAATCCGGAGGCAGTATTTCTGGATGAGCTTACAACGGGACTGGACGTAAGAGCCAGAAGGTATGTGTGGAATTGCTTGTTGAGTTTAAAGAAGCAAGGACTCACAATATTTTTAACATCACATTTTATGGATGAAGTTGAAGTTCTATGCGATAAAATATGTATATTAAAAAACGGTGTAATACATTTTTACGGGACTGTAGCAGAAGCAGTAGCAAGGAGTCCATACGAAAAATTTGAGGATGCTTACTTATGGCATGCAGATGGGGAGGAATTACAGGATGAAAGTATTTGGAACAATGCTGAAAACTGAACTAAAGTTATCACTAAGAGGAATGGATATGTTCATCTTTGCAATCTGTATGCCTGTGTTAGTAACAGTTATTTTGGGTGTTATTTACGGCAATAAGCCGGCATTTCCCGGAGCAGGTTATACATTTATGCAGCAATCCTTTTCAGCCGTGTCAACCATTGCAATATGTGCCGGGGGTGCTATGGGCTTACCCTTAGTACTGTCTGAGTATCGTCACAGAAAGATTTTGAAACGATTCAAAGTAACACCTGTCAGCCCAATAATGATTTTGGCAGTTGAAGGAGTTGTATATGCCCTATATTCTATCGCTTCACTGGTGCTTGTTTATTTGACGTCCAGAATATTTTTCAATTTTCAATTCAAGGGTTCATGGATAAATTTCTTTGGAGCATATGCATTAGTTATGATATCAATGTTCAGTATTGGATTTATGGTGGGAGGAATAGCGAAAAATACTAAAATAGCAGGCGTAATTGCAAGTATTCTATATTTTCCTATGCTTATTTTCTCAGGAGGAACATTACCATATGAAGTTATGCCCACGGTACTTCAAAGGGTGGCAGATATATTTCCATTAACTCAGGGAATAAAACTTTTAAAGAGTGCATCACTAAATTTAAGTATAAACAATGTTCTGGTACCTATTTGTGTAATCAGTGTACTTACAGTAGTTTGTAGCTGGATAGCTGTCAGGTTTTTCAAGTGGGAGTAAGCCCCTTTGTGTAAACTCTTAGAGAATCCGCAAAAATAGCCTCAGGCAATAGCCTAAGGCTATTTTTGCTTATAAATTAGTAATTAGACATAATAGAGTGACATTGAGGATTGTTGAAAAATGTCTAATTATAGTATATATTAGTATCGTTGAAGCCATATGCTTACAAAACGTCTTACAGTGTGAGAGAGGATAATTCATCATGAAAGAGACAAAATTTAAATTGAAAAGCATTAGAAGTAAATTACTTATTAGCCTGATTAGTATATGTTTAGTACCATTAGTTGCACTTGGTTTAACATCTTATTATCAATCCAAATCAATATTGGTGGATAAATTAGAAAATACAAGCTCACAAATACTTAGAGAGGTAAACAGAGGTATCGATAAAGAGCTTACGGCAAAGGGCAACAATGTGTTAATGCTTAGTAATAATTTAAATTTCATAAATATAAAAAGTAACCCTGAGTTACTTCCCCATGTTATGGATTCCATCAAAGGAGTAATGGAAAGTAACCAAAATGTACAAAATGTATATATGGGTACGGCAAACAAGGACTTTTACTGTTATCCCAAATTGGAAGTACCGGCAGGATTTGACCCTACATCAAGACCCTGGTATAAGGAAGCTTTAAATAATAAGGGTAAGGTAGTATATGGTGAACCGTATGTATCTATATCAGGGGGAACTGTTGTTGTATCTATTTCTAAAACAGTAGAAAAAGATGGTCAGATAGTTGGAGTAGTTAGCATGGACATAGATTTAAGTTCACTTTCCAAAGACCTTGACCAAATAAAGATTGGGAACAAAGGATACGCTTCGCTTCTTGATAAGAAGGGCATAATACTTGCTAACCCTGACACAAAAATTATTGGTACGGATACCTTTACTAAACTACCTGTATGGAATGAGGTAAAAAGCAAAGGAACAGGTTTTACTTCTTATGAATATGAGGGAAAGGTAAAATATGCTGTCTATTCAAAAAGTCCTTTAACCGGATGGATTATGCTAGGCTCTATGGAAGTAGATGAACTGGCCAAAGACACCAGAGTTATGTTAAACATGCTTTTAATATTTTTAGTATTAGCGGTTTTAGCAGCGTCGGTGCTGTCTGTATTAATTTCCAATTCAGTGTCTTCAAATGTTAAAAAGATTAAAAATGTTATGGAAAAGGCTTCTAAGGGAGATTTCACCGAGACTGTACAGGTTAATACTCACGATGAGATAGGCTATTTGGCAAAAGACTTTAATACCATGATATTAAACATGGCTAATATGATTAAAAACGTTGAAATGTCATCCCAGACAGTTCTTGATACCTCAGGTAATTTATCCTCTATGACGGAGCAGACAACTGCTTCCGTGGGTCAGGTATCCAAAGCTATAGATGAAATATCACAGGGAGCAGCAGTTCAAGCTTCCAGTACACAGGAGGCAGCTTCTGAAATGGAAGAGCTGTCAGTGGGATTAGAGCAGATATCAAACTCAACTGCTGAAATGAATAATATTTCTGAGAACACCAGAGTTTTAAGCAATAAGGGCTTGGAGATAGTTAAGTTCCTTATGAATAAATCGGAAGAAACTAAGAGAACTACCCAAACCGTAAGTGAAATAGTAGATGACATGAGCAAGAGTACTGAGGAGATTAATAAGATTTCGGATACCATTAACCAAATTACCGAGCAAACCAATCTGCTGTCCCTTAATGCAAGTATTGAAGCTGCCAGAGCAGGAGAGTCCGGGAGAGGTTTCGCTGTAGTGGCAGATGAAATCAGAAAACTTGCTGAACGGTCCAAGAGCTCAACAGGTGAAATAAAAAGAATAGTCGAAGTAATCAAGGGGAAATCATCCACAGCAGTAAACGCTATGGAACAGGCCAAAAGTATTGTTAATGACCAAGACCAGACTGTAGAAGAAACTATTGAAATTTTTAATAAGATATATTCATCCATAAACGATTTGATGAATATGGTCTATAGCGTGAAGGAACAAGTATTAAATATTAATCATCAAAAAACTGAAGTTACCAGACAAATTGAAAACATTTCTTCAACCTCACAGGAGACAGCTGCAGCTTCGCAGGAGGTCTCTGCCTCAGCAGAAGAAATAAATGCTACTATGGACGAATTTAATAACTATGTAATGGGGCTTCAAAATTTAGCAGAGAGACTAAATGGGGAACTCCGCAAGTTCAAACTGAATTAAAAAAATTAATATTTAAGAAATGCCTATAAGATGACTTGTCTTATGGGCATTTTTTAAGCAACTACATAGCAAATATATACCTATACTGTTATAATAATGTATACATAATATACAACAGAATAAAAGACATCGTAGCATAACACAGTATTTAAATTAATTGATAATAATGTAAGGGGTCAACAATGTCAATAAACTACGTGCAGGATATGACAGAAGGAAATGAAGTCAAGCTTCTGATAAAGTTTTCATTACCAATGCTTATCGGTAATATCTTTCAACAATTTTACAACTTAATTGATTCGGTTATTGTAGGAAAGTATGTAGGTGCTAATGCACTTGCGGCGGTGGGAGCTACAGCCTCACTGAATTTTCTGACATTTTCCATTTGCTTGGGATTGTCTATTGGAATAGGTATAATAATTTCACAGTATTTTGGTGCAAAAAAAGAAGAAGAAGTAAAAAGTGCTATAGCAAATGCGGTATATGTAATAGCTGTGTCAGGAATAATTATGAGCTTAGTAACCTGCTTGTTAGCCCGACCTATACTGGAGCTGATGAAAACGCCTCCTGAAATTATAGATGACTCAGTGACGTTTCTGAGAATAACAGCAGGAGGTATGATTGCAGTAGCGGCGTATAACGCAACAGCGGGCATATTAAGGGCGTTAGGGGATTCAAGGACACCCTTGTTATTTTTGATATTATCTTGTGGAGTAAATGTAGGTCTGGACTTATTACTTGTGCTGAAGTTCGGCTTTGGAGTGGCGGGAACAGCCTGTGCCACAGTTATCTCTCAGGCTATTGCTGCTTTGGGCTGCATTATCTTTGCTTTATCCACAAATTCGTATTTTAAATTAAAAAAAGAGCATATGAGAATTAATTGGGCTATTGTAAAAAAATGTTTCAAAATCGGAATTCCGGTTGCACTGCAAAACTCAATGATTGCTATTTCATTGGTAGCATTGCAGAGTGTTGTAAACGGATTCGGAAAGGTTGCGGTTGCTGCATATACAGCAACCAGCAGAGTAGAACAGCTAATAGGACAGCCTTATAATTCTTTGGGAGCAGCCATGTCAACATTTGCGGGACAGAATATGGGGGCAGGTAAGCTGGAGAGGGTCAGAAGGGGTTATCATAAGAGCATAATAATAGTTGCGGTATTGAGTCTGACCGCACTGTTGGCAGCCCAGTTCGGAGGACATGCAATTATGAGTGTATTTGTTAAAGAATCGGCCGTTATAGAGCTTGGTGCCAAAGCAATAAAAATTACAAGCTGTATGTATTTTGCGCTGGGCCTGATATATATTACAAGAGGTGTTTTAAACGGTACCGGCGATGCTTTCTATTCTATGATAAACGGCATTGTCGAGGTTGTGGGTAGAATTGGGTTTTCAACAGGGTTGGCAATGATTCCGACTATCGGAGTGTGGAGTGTGTGGACTACTACAGGTTTAACATGGGGTATTACGGCAATTGCAAGTATAATAAGATACAGGCAGGGCAAATGGGAACATAAATCCTTAGTAAAGGCTGAGAGCTAAATATACAATTTAACATACAAAATTGTATAAATTTAGATATTATAGAAGGAATTGGGAATCAGATGTCGAATAGTTCCTGTGCTTCTCATGTTCGTAGGACAGAGGAGGCTAGGGAATTGCTTCATGGCTGAGCCATAAAAATCTATTAGTCCCCGAAGCAAATCACTATATTATATAAATAATATTTCGGGGGTGTCTTATGAAATTAGCCAGGAATTTTAATGTTCAAGGAATCAGTGCAAAAACTAAGCATTTGAGGAAAGAATCAATCTTTCAATTATTCCTTTTTGCTGTATTCTTAATATTTCTTTATTTAATACGGTATTCCTACCATTTATTATTTCATACTTCTGCAGAGTTGTTTGTTTGTGGAATATCATTTGCATTGTTTTTTGTTTCACTTAATACAAACAGCATGTTAAAAAACAAATTTATTGTATTTTTAGGCATAGGGTATTTCTTTATTGGTATTATTGATATGTTTCATATATTTGTGTATTCAGGAGTATCAATAATATTTTATAACGGCGACCAAAGCAAGGTTGTACAGTTCTGGATGTCAGGAAGGTATATGACGGCAATTACACTTCTGGGGTCAACTTTGCTCCTTTATAAAAATTTAAAGAAGTTCAGAACCTGTGTGATATTTATAGCATACTTCCTGGCTAGCTGTGGAATTATTGCTTCAATACTCTATTTTAACGTGTTTCCCGATTGTTATAAAATAGGTCATGGGCTTACGCGATTTAAAATAATTAGTGAATTTGTAATTACCATAATAATTTTGATAGTTGCCATATTGTACTTTAAAAAGAGAAAAAACATTGATTCTAAGCTTTTCTTTAATATGGAGTGCCATTTAGTTTTAATGGCCATTTCCGAATTGATGTTCACCTATTTTTTCAACCCCTCGGACTGGACAAATGTCTGGTCTCACATAGTACGGGTATTGTCTTATTTCTTTCTTTATAAGGCAATTATTGAGACAGGGCTAAAACGACCCTACAACATATTATATGATAAAATAAATAATATTGATAATCAATTAAAACAAGAACAGCAGCAGCGAATGATGATAGAAGATATGCTCGTCAAAAATGACAGATGCTACGAGCTTATAATAAATAATTCAAGCGATGCCATAATAGTAACCAGTGAAGGTAAGTTGATTTTTGCAAATGACCGGGCAGAAAAGATTTTTGGTATTTATACTTCAGGTGAGTTAATTGGGATGGAGCTGTTGAGCTTTGTTCATCCGGATGACAGAATACTTGTCAGGAAACACATGGAGATGTCTTGCCTGGGACAAGCTTCCCCGGTTCAATATGAATATAAAATAATGTCACACAAAGGGCGCATAATTGACCTTGAGTCCACCAGCGATATATTGGTATATCAGGGCAAACTTTCAAATATCAGTATACTAAAGGATATTAGCTCAAGAAAGCAGATTAGCAAGCTTAAAAGCGATATAAGGGACAATGAGAGGGTACTAAATGAGACGATAGAATATAATAAGCTGCTAACAGAGTTTTTCTCCAATATTTCACATGAACTTAAAACTCCATTAAACGTTATTCTGGGGGCGATACAGATTTTAAATCTACCCCACGATTTTGAGCTGCCCCAACCCTTTGAAGAAAATCTGAATAAATATCATAGAGTGATGAAGCAAAATTGCTATAGACTTCTAAGACTTGTAAATAATTTAATTGACCTGTCAAAATTTGATTCCGGGTTTTTAAAGTTGAACCTGTCCAATCAGAATATAGTAAGTGTAGTTGAAGAAATTACCCTTTCCGTTGCAGATTATGTTGAGAGCCGTGGACTTAGTATTACCTTTGACACTGATTGCGAAGAAAAAATAATTGCAGTTGATGCCGATAAAATAGAAAGAATTATACTTAACCTCCTTTCAAATTCTATAAAGTTTACTGATAAGGATGGGAGTATTTTAATAAGCATCAGCGACAAGGGCGAGATGGTTTCTATATCTGTCAGGGACACAGGCATAGGTATACCAAAGGATAAGCTTGAGACGATTTTTGAAAGGTTTGGACAGGTTGACAAAACACTGACAAGAAACAGGGAAGGCAGCGGTATAGGGTTATCTCTTGTTAAAACCCTTGTGGAGATGCATGGAGGTGTTATTAAAATAAGCAGTATGGAAGGTAAGGGCAGCGAAGTTTACATTGAACTTCCGGTAAAGGTACTCGATGATGAAGCTTCTGCTAACAGAGCTGTTGTCAGCAGAACAAACGTTGAAAACATAAATGTTGAGTTTTCAGATATATATTCTTAAAAATCGAGTAAATGCAAGACCCAGAATATAAATATATCCTAAGAATAATGGCAGTAAAACAAGGAAATCATAGACTAGAAACATATTTACAATGGAGGATATTTATGTCTTCAGAAACTCACAACATTAGTGTTTATAGTGAAATAGGAAAACTAAAATCTGTACTTCTCCACTGTCCCGGTGAAGAGGTAGAAAATATCGTTCCTGATTATCTTAGAAGGCTCCTTTTTGACGAAATAATATATCTGGAGCAAGCAAGAAGAGAACATAACCAATTTGCAGACATACTCAGAAATGAAGGTGTGGAAGTTATATATCTTACGGATTTAATGGCAGAAATACTGATAAATCCGGATATCAGAAGAGAATTTCTAAAAGAGCTTATGGTAGAGGGCAAGGCTGTTACAGAAGGCCTTCAGGAGGCAATATTGGAATATCTGGATGATTTCTCCCCAAAAGAACTCATAAGCAAATGTATAGCGGGGATAAAACAGGAGGATCTGAAACATATAAAACCAAAAGAATTAGGTGATATGGTTAAGAATGCTTATCCTTTTTATCTTGATCCTATACCAAATTTATATTTTCAACGAGATCCTTTTGCAGCAATCGGAAGAGGTATTTCTCTGAATGTAATGGCAAATGAAACACGCAACAGAGAAACACTTTTTGCAAAATATATTTTTAATTACCATCCCGGATTTAAAAATATACCCAGATGGTATAACAGAGATAAGACACACCCAATAGAGGGAGGAGATATACTTGTTCTGTCGGAAAAGGTTCTGGCTATAGGAATAAGTGACAGAACTAGTCCTGTAGCAGTTGAAAGACTGGCATATAATCTTCTCAGTTCAAGGGAGCCAATTGATACAGTACTGGCATTTGACATTCCCAAAACAAGGGCATACATGCATTTAGACACGGTATTTACCATGGTTGATTACGACCAGTTCACTATATTTCCCGGGATAGAAGACCCTCTTGATGTTTACAGTATAACAAGAGGAGAAAAAAATCAGTTAAAAATAAAATACGAGCACAAGGATTTATCCCATGTATTGAAAGAGTATTTAAAGCTGCCTGCTGTGAATCTTATAAGATGCGGAGATGGAGACCCTATTGCCGCCAGTCGTGAGCAGTGGAGTGATGGAAGTAACACTTTGGCTGTATCTCCGGGCAAGGTCGTATGCTATAACCGAAACATTGTAACCAACAACGCTTTAAGAAAAAACCACATTGAAGTACTGGAGTTTGATTCCTATGAGTTGTCCAGAGGCAGAGGAGGGCCAAGGTGTATGAGTATGCCCTTGTATCGGGAATCAATATAGGTGTACTAAAAAAGAATTGATGGCTCAGTAAACATCAGAGAATTCTATGTTTACTTTTTCGTTTAAAGTAAGAACCGTAGGTACACTTTTGTGTGCACTTTTCGGGACAAGGTAAACAGGCAGTGTAATTGTAAAAGTACTGCCTTTGGTGGGCTCACTTTCAAGAGTTATAGTACCCTTGTGAAGTTCCACCAGATACTTTGTAATAGTCAATCCCATTCCGCTTCCTTCATGTTGACGGGTAAGAGACTTGTCTACTTGAATAAACCTATCAAAAATAAATGGTTGATTTTCCAATGAAATACCGATGCCGTTATCCTTTACAGATATTTTTATATTTTCAGTACAGTCTTCAATACTTACATAGATTTCTCTTCCGCTGCTGTTAAACTTTACGGCATTAGAAATCAAATTTAGAAGAATTCTCTGTATTTGGTCAGGGTCACAAGCCAGAAACTTTTCTTCCACGTCGGTATCGAAGATAAGGGTTATACCCTTATCCTTAATATGAGATGCTACCGAAAGGACAGTTTCCTCCACGACATCAACAATATTGTTGTTGGTTAGGTTCAAATCCAAAGACCCTGCATCAATCTTGGTAATATCAATAATGTTATTGATAATTCTCGTCAGCCTGAAACAATTCTGGTTCATAATGTGAAAATGCTTGTGCATCATTACTGTGTCTAGCACGCCGTGGTTCTGACTGATTTTAAGAGCTGAAAGTTTAAGGCTACTAACCATAAGATTTAAAGGTGTCCTTAGCTCATGAGAAACATTACACAAAAAATCAGTTTTAAGTTTATCCAGTTCTATTAATTTATCATTCGCCTGATTGGCAACCTTCGTAACAGCAGCTTCCTCTGCGACTTTCTCCGCAAGACTGAGCACATTGCTTATATCCTGCAAGACATAAGCAGTTCCTATTATGGTGGTCTTATCCTCAGAATAAATCTGAGATATGGACATGTTGACAGGTATTGTGTGATTCTCCCGGGTCAATATTTTATAGCCTGATACCTTTACACTTGCTTTATCAGAGCATATTTTCGGGGAAAACAAAGTACTGATATCTTTTTCCAAAAGCTCTGAATAACAATATCCGGAAAGCTCTTTAAGACTATCATTAACCTCCACTATTTTACCCTTTGTATCAGTAATAATAACCATATCGGATATTTTTGAAATAATTTGTTTGGCCGAAATTGAAGCTGATGTCATGGCCATGCTTTGCTTGGCAAATATAACATTTAAAGCAATTGAGTATATAATAACGGCAGTATGTACAAGCGTCGGTGATACGTTTCTGCTGAAAAAAGGCATAATAACATTCGTAACAATTCCAATGCTAATAGGAACTGTTTGAAGAAGTGCATGCGTAATAACAGACTTCAGCTCAGTATATTTCAAATTTACATATAAAAGTATCCCAATAAACAAGAAGCAAGGGAAAAACCATGGATCAGGAGTTTTAAAGGAGTACAACCAAATCCCGTTGCTTTTGTAGAAGGAAATATAAGTCAAGTCGTCAAAAAGAAACAGTATCGATATAGGAATGCACAACGAAAATATGACGGGTACAGTCAATTTTGTTTTCTGTGGCCCGTCACTAAGTATTGATACAATGTTAATTGACAAAATATTATATGTATAAAACCCTATGGCACCTACCTTATACCACATAAGGGCAGCGTCTTTGTCAGGGGCACTGGAAAAAAACACAAAAGACAAAGACCAAAGTATAAGTACAATATTTAAAAGCAAATAAAACCATCGATTGCTATTATTACGCTTTATGATAAAGACACAGGAGGTAGTAACTGCGTAAGTTAACAAAATTATAAGTGATATTATCGGTACTAAAACCGAGTAAGACAAATAACACATATATATGACCTCTCTCTACACCATAATATTATACTGTTATGTAAAAATAAGTCAAATACTATTATGCACCAAAATTCGAGCTTTTTAACCGCAAATCTCGGCATTATTATGTCTATTTCAAGTATTTATTTCCAAATAAAATATCATATTGGATTAAACGGTAGTCCTTAATAAGTTGGTTATCACTGTCAACAGTACTTATAGTTTGCTGATGAAGAACAGGGAAGTCTTTCTCCAACTTGGGCAGAATATTAAAATAATTAGGGTATTTTACACCTGTATCCTCCAAAATTTTGTATGCAATATGAGATGGGGAAACAATTTCAGAGAAGGAATCAATCTCTTTAAAGTTTGACCATGCAGCAAATGGAGTTGTGTAATATTTAAGTTTTTCTAAGTTTTGGTTTTGAGCTGACCTGTCATCAGTACCCAGAAGATCATATACCTTGTAAAAATCATTCAGACTTCCAAGTCTGGGGGCATGGTCTCCAAAGAAATATACCAACGTAGGTTTTTTACTGTTTTTCAACTCTTCTATAAGTTTTCCAAGAGATTGGTCGGCATCATAAATCCCCTGAGCAAAATTACCCACAATATTCTTCTGCTGCTCGTTCAGTTTAGATGATTCCACAGTTACATCATGGGAGCTGTATTTATCAATATAGGGGTCGTGATTCTGCATGGAAATTCCAAAAATGAATGCAGGCTTATCAGAGGAATTCAAAGTCTCCATGATTTTGTCGACTAAGGCATAGTCCGAAATATACGGCCCCTTGCACTGGGAGCTTAGACTAAATTTATCAACATCGTAGAACTTTTCAAATCCAAAATAATTATATACTTTATCTCTGTTATAAAACCAACCATAGTTTGGGTGAATGGCAGTTGTACTGTAGCCGTTGTCCTTTAAAACAGATGCAATACTGGGAGTAGTTGTCCTAAGATATGCATTGTAAACAATAATACCCGGGCTCAAGGCAGAAATTGACATTCCTGTGAGAGCCTCAAATTCGCTGTTTGCAGTTCCTCCACCGATAACAGGAGCTGCTAATTGACCCTTTTGGTATTTGTGAGTATTTTCTACTATATTCTTGCTGAATTTTAAATCATTGAGCTTGGTTATATCCCAAAAACTTTCACTCATAATCATAATAACATTAGGCTTTTCATTTGAAACAAATGCGGAAGCGGCTACACTGTCACCTGTCTCACCGTATTTGGAATTAATATCGGCCATTGTACTTTCGCTGTATCCCTGAGGTTTAGGATTAAGGTATTTATCAAGCTCTGTAAGATAAAAATAGTTCTGAGCAAACATGCCGTTAGCCACTATTTCATCCTTACCGATATACCATGACTGCTGTATTCCCAGCTGTATGGACAAAGGTGTATATATGAGAACTATGGAATTTAAAATGAGGAATATTCCGGCAAAAGGAAGCAATAACAAAGAAAGCTTGGGCTTCAAATATCTGCCTATAGCTTTTCTGAAACGTATCACAACATACACCATTACCCCAATTCCGGCAACAACAGAAACTATAATAGGTATACTGAGGTATTCTTTGCATATGCCTATTAAATTACGAATCAGGTATAAATCCCATGGATAAAAAGGTTCATCGAAATATTTGAATTTAATATAGTTAGCAACTGTAAGGAAAATTGTTACTATTCCAATTATAATTTTAGGAATACCCCTGCCTAACAATGCTGTCAGGCACATATAGATACTGCATAGAACCAATATATTAAACAACAGATTAGGGTCAAGTATATCTTGGATAGTTTCCTTGAAATTCTGCCTTATGGAAAGTTCGCATATAAAGGTTGCAATACCGGAAACTGTAAAGAAAGATATAAGGCTCATTACCGGTTTAATAAAATTTGAAAGATCAAAAGCAGTACCAGCCTTTGAGAATTTCGAAAAAAGCATACGAAAAATCATATTTGCAGATATGGCAAACCAAATAGCAAACAGGGACAAAAGTGGTAAATAAACTGCGGCTAAGGCACCCAGCTTGACGATATTTATTAAAAGTACACTATCTATAATTGACTGTCCAAGTGATTTAAATAGAAAAACTGCCAATCCAAGAGAAGAAACAAATAAATTAAAAAAAGCAAACGCCCATATTTTTTTTGTTTTAATAATATTTTTTCCATTTAATAAGGAGCCAAAAACATATACAGGATAAAGTGCCACAACAAATACAGGCACGCTGAAGTCAAGTAAACAAGCGGCATACACAGATATAAATGAAAGCAAAAACGTCATAGGGAACAAAAAATTAAAATGCTGAAGCTTTGGGGTAATAATACTCCACAAAAGATATGAAAGGAACAGCATATTTAAAAGATATGTTCTTTGCGTTAATGTGATTGCTAAAACAAACAAGTTCACACCTAAAAGAATAATAAATGCAAGTCTGTTAATGTTTAATTTAATAGCAGGCATATAGAAAACTGCGGTTGAAGCCAGCAGAACTAAAGCCAATTGGACAAAAGCGTTACCGTTATAAAATATATCTACGGCACTTATTATTGTAACCAAAAAAAAGAATACAAAATTATTTCTTATATTTTTCATATTTAACCAGCTTCCTGTTATTATTAAGTCAGGACAAAAAATAGCTTTTAGTGTAATATAATACCTGCGGTCGCTTGCTTTATTATTATCATTTACTAAAAATACCGGTAAAATTTAAAAATGTTTACCGCAAAGTATTATTGTACAGAGTTTCCTGACTTTAAAATACGAAAACGATTATATCAAACTAAACCCAAATGTTAAAGTAGATAGCAACGGAATTATTTAAATGTAACAAAAAGTTTATAAATAAGAGCCTACCCCATATATAATAGGACAGGCTCTCACTTTTAAAGTATCCTATGCCAATTCAAGTGCGATTTCCATCATATTTGTAAACGATGTCTGACGCTCCTCGGCTGAGGTTGCTTCATGTGAAACAAGGGAGTCAGAGACAGTCAATATGCATATGGCATTTGCTCCTGCACGGGCAGCATTCATGTATAATGCTGCGGCTTCCATTTCTATTGCCAGAACACCCATTCTGGCCCATCTTTTCCAAACCTCAGGTTCATCATCGTAGAATATATCGGCGGATAAAATATTTCCGACCTTCACCGGAATTGCTTTATTTTCTGCAATAGTTAAAGCCTTTTTCATTAAAGGCCAAGATGCAGTAGGAGCATAAGTTCCAGGTAAGTTATATTGGGACGCGTAATTGGAGGTGGTAGAGGCCGACATTCCGATAATTATATCCCTGATTTTTACGTCCTCTTGAATAGCTCCGCAGGAACCTATCCTAATAATGTTCTTTACTCCATAAAAGTTTAACAATTCATATGAGTATATTCCTATTGAGGGCATACCCATTCCAGAACCCATAACGGAGACTTTCTTGCCTTTATAAGTACCCGTAAATCCGAACATATTTCTAACGGAGTTAAATTGAACAGGGTTCTCCAAATAGGTTTCGGCTATAAATTTTGCACGAAGAGGATCTCCCGGCATTAATACTGTTTCAGCGATAACACCCTGCTCGCTTACATTGATATGTGGTGTAGGAATCATAATTCACTCTCCTAAATTTAGTATCTTATATTGTTAAAACATATAATACATATAAATTATACAATTTTCCAATCAAAAAATCAGTAAAAATATAACAATGTAAAATCAAATTAAAAATTATTGACATTTTAAAGTGATAAGTTTATAATAATTCATGCACGAGGGAGCTTAGCTCAGCTGGGAGAGCATCTGCCTTACAAGCAGAGGGTCATAGGTTCGAGCCCTATAGTTCCCACCAAAAGCAATTATCATTTTATGATAATTGCTTTTTTTGTGCTGCTAATTCATTTACTAATACTGTAAGTAAAAAAGTTGGGTTTTAATAACAAAACAGGCCGAATATTCTTGTGAAAAAGTGTTGACACATAAGTTTTACCCTGTTATACTATCATAGTGTCAAGGGCAGAAACAACTGCTTTGATGCAAAAAAGATGCTGGTGTAGCTCAGCAGGTAGAGCAGCTGACTTGTAATCAGCAGGTCGGGGGTTCGATTCCGTCCGCCAGCTCCAAACCCTTCAAAATAACATTTTGAAGGGTTTTTTCATGTTCGAATAAAAGCTGCACTAAACACACATTAGTTAAACGTCTTTTGGTAAACTTCTAAAATAAATGTGATTTCCGTCTGGATCGCAAAAATGCATATTTTTTGCGCCCCAAGGCTGTAATTGCGGAGTATCAATAATATGTATTCCTAGATTCAGCAATCGCTTATACTCTTCATCTACATCATCAACAGTAAAAGCCAAGCTTATATTTTCATTTTGGTTATTCTTTGCTTTTCCGTTGTTGTAAACACTCAAAGCGGTACCTTCCGTAATTATGAATTGATGTATTTCATCCTTACACTCCGAAGAAATACCTAAGATATTTCTGTAGAAGTCGGCGATTTTAACAACGTCATTTGTTTCTATACAAACTTCACCTAAATTCACTTTCCAGCCTCCTTTAAAAATTAGTTTAGTAAATTTATTTCTTCAATAATTATAACATTCAATTAATTAAATTAGTACAATGTAAAATGCCGTATACATAATAACATGGAGATTTCAAATGCAAATTGACAAATGACATGTATAACACAGAAATAACTATAAAAAGCAAATGTATTTATTAAAATATTATGTATATCATTTTAAAATTTCTGGACAATTAAAGGATTAAATGACGATTGTTAACATTTTATGGCATTTGTATTACGTAAACTATTCCTTATAAAGCTTTATTGGCGGCATACAAAAGATATGATGGCAATATGAATTAAAACTTACATAGTGGCAATAATTAAGTAGGGGTGAATTTTATTTCCTCAGTTCAAAAGTGAAAACCCACAGGCAACATACCTACATAGCAGGGCTGAGACTATTTTCGATGTTAGTAGATTTTAATAACATTGACATGTATTTACACTTTTGATATAATGAATTTTGTGGGATATTCAAAAATTCTCCTCTAGAAAACGGAAGAAGTAGTTTGATTTTCTATAAAGATTTTCGTGTAAATATTTTCCTTACTTTTTAATGGTCTAAATAGTAAAAGATTTTATAAGGTGGTGAATTATGGACCAAATTAATTTACAGTCAAAAACGTTAGAAGATTTGAGATATATTGCAAAAATGCTGGGAATGAAAAATATATCCAAATATAAGAAGAGTGAGTTAGTAGAACTGCTTAGTGAAAACTCCAAAAAACTTAAATCTGATGATATTGTGGAAGAAGTTGTTTCTGAAGAAACTAAAAAGGCTGAACCAGCTACGAATACAATAGAAACTCAAGCAAGCGAAGAAAGGTCCAAAGAAGCATTAGAGGAGGTTCCTGTCTTAAGAAAATCCCGGAGAGGAAGGCCGAGCAAGGCATCAAAATCAATGGACAAGCCGGAAGATACCGGGGTATCAGATTTAATTACTAACGTTACAACTCAGGATAATCAGGGTAAAAATCCAAATTCCGTATCAGAACAAAGTGAAAAACCAGACAGATTGTCTGACACATTAAAGCATCTGGAAACAAAAAATATCGAGAAGAAGCCTCATAGCAGAGGACGGAAAAAGGATGTTCAGCCTTCTGGCGAACCTCAGGTTACTGAAAATAAAGTATTACCTAATACAACAAACACATCAGATGTTTCAACGCGAGAAAAAGAAAACAATTCGGCAGAAAACATACCACACAGGAAAAACAACAGATTAAAGCCGGAGCAAACTATAGAACAGCCAAAAAACATTTCTGATGAAAAGATATCGGGGAAAGTTGAAAAGGATTCGAAACCTCAGATATACAGAAAAGATGATCAGCCTTCAACAAGGCAGGATAATAGACAACAGCACAGGCAAGTCAGACCATATACTAACACAAACGGTAAGTCTGACATCTCATCGGAACCGCAGCGTATGCCATTAAATCAGCAGCCACAGCAGGTTCAGCCTCAGCAACCGACACCATCCCAGCCTCAGGTTATTTCACCTCAGATTCAACAACCGCAAGGTAGTGAAAAAATAGAAAGTGATGATCCTGTAGAGGGAGTTCTTGAAGTATTACCGGACGGTTATGGCTTTTTGAGAAGCGAAAACTATTTGTCCGGCCCTAAGGATGTTTATGTTTCACCTTCACAAATAAGACGTTTTGGTCTTAAAACAGGTGATAAACTCAGGGGAAAAGGCAGGATTCCAAAAGAAGGCGAAAAATTTCAGGCGTTATTATACGTACAGTCAATTAACGGAGACACTCCTGACGTTGCGTCTAAGAGAGTTGCCTTTGAGTACTTAACACCTATATATCCTGATAACAGAATTACTCTTGAAACTGCACCCAGAGAATTTTCAACAAGGCTTATAGATCTTATAGCTCCAATTGGAAAAGGCCAGAGAGGAATGATTGTATCTCCTCCTAAAGCCGGTAAAACAATACTTTTGAAAAAAATTGCAAATGCAATTACAATCAATTACCCCGAAGCCGAGCTAATAGTGCTGCTTATTGACGAAAGACCTGAAGAAGTAACCGACATGCAGCGTTCAATTAAGGGAGAGGTAATATATTCTACCTTTGACGAGGTTCCGGAACATCATATAAAGGTTGCGGAGATGGTGCTGGAAAGAGCTCAGCGTCTTGTAGAGCAGAAGAAAGATGTTGTCATTCTACTAGATAGTATAACAAGATTGGCAAGAGCGTATAACCTTACTATTCCTCCAACAGGAAGAACATTATCGGGAGGTTTGGACCCCGGTGCTCTTCATAAGCCAAAGAGATTTTTCGGAGCGGCTAGAAATATAGAAAATGGCGGCAGCTTGACAATAATGGCTACTGCACTTATTGAAACAGGAAGCAGAATGGATGATGTTATCTTTGAAGAATTCAAAGGTACAGGTAACATGGAATTGCATCTGGACAGAAAGTTATCTGAAAAGAGAATTTTCCCTGCAATCGACATTAATAAGTCAGGAACCAGACGTGAAGAGCTTCTTCTCAGTCAAAAAGAGCTTGAAAGTGTCTGGGCTATAAGGAAGGCAATGAGTAATATGGGAACTGCAGAGGTTACAGAGATTTTAATAAACAAACTTATGCAGACCAGAACAAACGATGATTTTGTAAATAGTATTAAAATATCTTTTTTAGATAAGAACTCGCAGGACAGATAGTAAATTAAAGTGTGGAACTTATTGTAAGTGCTAAAAAAGGTATTGCGGTGTATTTAATTTTATGTTAGAATATCACTTGCCTCGTTAATAAGCAACTAAGTACATTTTATTGTACGTTGAATATATATAATAATAATGCTGTTCATTGAGGACATTGCAATTATGTTTTGAAAGAAGGTGAAAAGCAATGAAAGAAGGAATTCATCCAGAATATTCTGAAGCAGTAGTAAAGTGCGCTTGCGGCGAGACTTTCACAACTGGTTCAACAAAGAAAGCCCTTCACGTTGAAATTTGTTCAAAGTGTCATCCGTTCTACACAGGTAGACAGAAGCTCGTTGATGTTGGTGGACGTGTTGATAAGTTTAAGAAGAAATACGGTATTGTTGATAACGCATAATGAAGGTATTATAAAGACTGGGAATCGTTTTTCCCGGTCTTTTGTTTCATATCTGTAAACAAATTACTATTAATCTTTTCTTTTAATAATATTCGAGTTATAATCTTTTTTAAGGGTTAAGTCTTTATAGATATAAGTCTATGTATACTGTGATTTTACCAACTCTGTTTTTTAATATAGGAGGAAAAATGAAAAAGACGACGATTGGTGGTCAAGCCTTACTTGAAGGTCTGCTTATGATAGGGCCGGAGTACAGGGCTACGGCAATTAGGAAGCCGGATGGTGAGATAATTGTTGAGAAACATCCGCAAAAGCCGAAAGGTAAGCTGTCAAAGATTCCAATAGTAAGAGGTGCTGTAAATTTATTTTCCCAGATGGTAATAGGAGTTAAAGCTCTTATGTATTCTGCCGAATTTATAGATCTTGAAGAAGATGATAAAAGCAATGAGCCTTCAAAAATAGAGCAATTTCTTGAGCGGAAATTTGGAGACAAGATAACAGACATAGCTATATATTTTTCAGTAGTACTGTCCATTTTTCTGAGTGTGGGGCTGTTTATATTGCTTCCAAACCTGATAGCGGGTTTTATACCTGTAGAAGGAGTTGTGTTTAAGAACCTTATAGAAGGAGCTCTTAGAGTAGGCATATTTATAGGATATCTGGCCCTGGTTTCACTTCTGAAGGATATGAAAAGGGTGTGGGAATATCACGGCGCAGAGCATAAGACAATACATTGTTATGAGCATGGTGACGAGCTTACGGTAGAGAATGTAAGAAAATATACTACGAAGCATCCAAGATGCGGTACGTCATTATTTTTTACCATAATGATAATCAGTATTTTGATATTTTCATTTACAGGATGGCATAATATATTTTTAAATGCAGCAATCAGAATTCTTCTTGTACCGGTTGTAGCAGGAGTATCTCTGGAGCTTATAAAATTTGCGGTGAGACATGAAAACTGGGTGTTCAAGATATTTAGTGCGCCGGGCCTAATGTTTCAGAAGTTTACTACCAGAGAGCCTGATGACAGTCAGATTGAAGTAGCAATTGCCGCTTTCAATGAAGTAATTCCAAACAGCGAAATCGTTGATGATTGGGGCAAAGACTAAAGAATATAACGGTGAAATATGAACATAAGTGAATTCATACATTATGCGGAAGATAAATTAAAAAGTGCAGATATTGAGACCCCGGTACAAGAAGCCGGGGTCATGCTTTGTCAGGTGCTTAACTGCGGAAGGGCATATTTATATGCCCACGGCGACAGAGAATTGAGCACTGATGAAAGAGCAGTACTTGACAATATGCTGGCTCAACGAGCTAAAAATACACCACTGCAATACATCATAGGGGATACCGAATTCATGTCATTAAAGTTTATAGTAACTCCTGCGGTACTTATACCAAGACAGGACACCGAGGTTCTAGTGGAAAAGGTTATTGAACTGGCAAAAAAAAGTAGCAATGCCGGATTAAAGGTCTTGGACATGTGTACAGGCTCCGGCTGCATAGCAGTGAGCATAGCCCATTTCTGCCCTGAGAGCAGCATTGTGGCGTGTGATATATCAGAGGAGGCTATTAAGGTAGCAAAAGCTAACAGTGACCTGAACGGCGTACAAAATAGAGTGGAATTTTTTTGCGGAGACCTGTTTGAAGCACTTAAAGGCTCATACAAATTTGATTTTATAGTCAGTAATCCTCCATATATTGAAACAGAAATAATTATAGGTTTACAGAAGGAAGTCCGCAGTTATGAGCCGGAATTAGCCCTTGACGGCGGTGCAGACGGACTTGATTTTTATAAAATAATTACAGTGAAAGCTCCGGAATATCTTAATAATCTTGGCTGGCTGGCCTTTGAAATCGGGTTTAATCAAGGAGAAAGGGTTTCCGCTCTAATGGAGGAGTCCTTTATCAATATACAGGTAATAAAAGACTATGGCGGAAATGACAGAGTTGTAATCGGGCAGCTGTCAATTTGAGGTTAATCATTCCATAACCGCATTACACCCGAATCCTGAAGCTTCTTCACCACGATTATACTTATAGGGCCCACAAACATTCCTATTATGCCAAAGAACTTTAACCCTATATACATTGCAAAGAGAGTTACCAGTGGGTGCAGGCCTATTTGGCTGCCTACTATCTTGGGCTCCATTATCTGCCTTATAAGTATACCAAGAACATAGATTATACTAAGACCAAGGGCAAGGGGCATATCCCCCGATATTACGGTCCACAAAATCCACGGAACCATAACCACTCCTGTACCCATGATAGGAATTGCATCAGAGAGTCCCACTAACAAGGCTATAAGAAATGCATAATCTACGTTCAAAATAAACAAGCCTATGCTTACTTCTATAAATGTGAAGCCCATAAGTATAAGAATAGCTTTAAAGTAACCCAGAAGTGCTTTAAAGGTATCCTTTTTCAAGCTGACTATATTTTTTCTCCAGGAAAATGGAAGCTGTCTGTAAAAGAAGGAAGAAATACTTTTTTTGTCGCTGCTTATAAAATATGTACCCAGAATTGTTACTATAACAAAAACTGTTAACCTTGGAATAGAGGATACGGTATTTATTACGTACTGAATAACTGAAGTTATAATTAATCCGATTTTTTCCGAAAAGGATATAAGATTTTTGGTTATGGTGCTGGTTACCTGATCCGGAAGCCCGTTGTAAAATAATGTTGCTTTATGAATTAAACCATTTATTTTAACGGATATATCACTGGAATATTTGGTTAGGTTGTCTTGTAAAACAATTAATTCATTATACATTTTTAGTATTCCTACGGTTAATACCAGTCCAAGTAATGACATTGTAAATAACAGGGATACAGCAGCTGCAGCCTTTCTTGATATCTTAAGTCTCTGGAGCAGCTTGATAACCGGTTCATTTATATAAGATACGATTAAAGCTATAACAAATGGTGCAAAAAACGGTAAAAGGTACGACATAGACAGATAAATCACTGCAAATATAAGCAAAATTAAAAGAAGCTTTTTAATTATAGATTGATACTTGTTCCATATCTCCATGTTGTTATACTCCTTACCTAATCTAAAATCCTTATATTTAATTTATACATTATAATAATACAAAAGTACATATTGAATTTATGTTTTAGGAAATATAACCAAGCAGGATTAGAAGAAATTTATGAATAGTATAAAACTATCCTGCAAAGGTAATTTGGAACACTAATAGAAGCTTTCTACAATTTTTGTATACAATACACAGCTATAACTTATTGAAATGCCTTAAAACATGGGCTTTTATTAATTTAGTATTTAAAAATATTTGTAAATTGATAAACGGAAGACATTGCAGGAGAATAAGTGACAAAAGTAATAATTGAATATTTTTTTTACCTAATAGCGAGATTGACTAAAGCACCATTTATAAATTATCATTGATAAGGGATTTAGTCTGACTTTATGATTTTTTTGTCTTTTTTAGAGTTTTATTATGTAACTAATAATGAGATTCTTAAAAATATGAGGGTTAAAATTACATTTTGAAAGGAGAATAAGCTGTGGATTGGTATTTATTACTGGCAGCTATTCTGTTGCCTGCATTAAGCGCGGCATTATGCTTGATTCTGAAGAATCAGAAGGTACGTATTGCTGTTGTGAGCATTTCTACTCTGCTGCTTTTTGCAGTGGCAGGCGGCTTCATAGCACTTATGATTAACTCTCCTGAAGGAAAACTCGTTTTCCAGATGGATGAGCATGTACTCGAGATTGTCGGTGGGTTGATTAAGGGACTTGACTTCTTACTCTTCTGCTACATCGGGTATATAGGTATAAAGCATAAAAAAGCAATAGTTCTTGTATTAACCGTATTACAATTTATTCCTTGGGTTTTATTTGAGATATTTGGAGTGTTCGGCAAGGTTAACGAGCCCGAACAGGCATTTGTAATTGACCATTTGTCATTAATAATGATAATGCTTGTTTCAATTATCGGCCCAATTGTTACATTTTTCGCACTTGGCTACATGAAGGAGCATGAACATCACTTGCACCTGAAAGTATCAAGGCAACCAAGATTCTTTATGATACTGTTTATATTCCTTGGTGCAATGAATGCATTGGTTATGACAGATAATCTGTCTTGGATGTATTTCTTCTGGGAGGTAACAACACTTTGCTCATTCCTGCTCATATCACATGACGGGACTGAAATAGCCATTAAAAACGGTTTAAAAGCGTTGTGGCTTAACTCAGTGGGCGGTGTAGCTTTTATCATCGCTATATTAATGGTAAACACAAGCTTGGATACACTTTCAATACAGGCTATATCAAATTCGGGAATGCAGGGCGCTTTCGCAGGAATGATGCCAATAGCACTTGGCCTTCTGTGTATTGCAGGTTTTACAAAGTCGGCGCAGTTCCCATTCCAGGGTTGGCTGCTGGGAGCCATGGTTGCTCCTACACCTGTATCCGCATTACTGCACTCCAGTACAATGGTTAAAGCCGGTGTATATCTTGTTGTAAGAATTGCTCCTGCTTTCTCAGGTACAAGACTTGGACAATTGGTTGCTGTTGCAGGAGGATTTACTTTTGTAGCTGCTTCAGCCATTGCAATAAGCCAGAGTAATGCAAAGAAGGTGCTTGCATATTCGACAATAGCAAATCTTGGATTGATAATATGCTGTGCAGGAATCGGTACGAGAATTTCTCTCGCCGCTGCTGTTCTGCTAATGATTTTCCATGCTGTATCAAAAGGACTGCTCTTCCTGTGCGTAGGTACTATAGAGCTTGGTATTGGCAGCCGTGACATCGAAGATATGCAGGGTTTATTCAAAAAGATGCCGTTTACTACAGTTATTACAGTAATAGGTCAAATTTCAATGCTGCTGCCGCCTTTCGGTGTTTTGATAACAAAGTGGATGGCGATAGAAACAGCTGTACATCTGCCATTGGTACTTGTGTTTATAATACTTGGCAGTGCCCTTACGGTTGTATTCTGGTCTAAGTGGATTGGAATAATTCTTACAATGTCATATAAGCCTAAGTATCATGTAGAAAAGCTTGCTTTCTCAATCAGAGCTGCTTTGTCAGTGCTAATTGCTTTGGTTATGGCTGCAAGTGTAGGAATTGCTCCATTGTATAACCAGTTTGTAAAGCCTCAGATAATAGCATTCAAAATTGCCGACAAAGAGATGCTTTCCGGAACAGGTATGGGAATATGGCTAGAAAAGGTTAATCAGGCTGTATACGGAGGGTTTGCTTCAATAATATTCTTTGGTGTGATATTGATATTGATGGTTGCAATACCTATTATCGCAAACAGAATCAAGCCTGCAAGATTAAAGCCGCCATATCTCTGTGGCAGCAATGTAGATGAAGATTTAAGAGGATTAGAGTTTATCAGTCCCGGTGACAAAGTTGAGAAAGTAGTTGTTAGAAACTATTACATGGAATCTGTTTTTGGTGAGACCAAGCTGACTTTCTGGCTCAACCTGGTTGCTGGTGCAATTATAATAATTTTGTTAGGGGTGGTGATCGGATTATGAGCATAAACAATATTTTAACTGCTGTTATTGCCATAATAGCTGCTCCAATTTTGGGTGGATTACTTTTTGGTATTGACAGAAAAATTACTGCAAGAATGCAGAATAGATTCGGACCTCCTGTGCTTCAGCCTTTCTATGACTTCTTTAAATTGATTGGCAAGCAGGGAATCGCCGTTAACCAGACTCAGATGGTTTATGTTTTAGGACATTTGTTCTTTGCAATAGGTGCTCTGGTTATGTTGGTTTTAAAACAGGATTTGCTTATGCTGATGTTTATTCTGGCATTTTCAGGCATTTCACTGATAATGGGTGCTATGAGTGTTCGTTCTCCATACAGCAAGATTGGTGCTCAGAGAGAAATTATGCAGATGATGGCATATGAACCCGTTTTGCTGTTAATGGTTGTTGGGGTGTACAAGGCAACAGGAAGCTTTATGATTTCTGATATTTTCAACCACGATAAACCTCTGTTGTACAGCTTGCCTCTTTTGTTCCTGGCATTCATTTATGTTTTGACAATAAAGCTGAGAAAGTCACCTTTTGACTTTGCAACATCTCACCATGGTCATCAGGAATTGATAAAGGGAGTAACTACTGAGTTTTCAGGGACTCAACTGGCATTGCTGGAATTAACAGACTGGATTGATTTGGTTCTGCTCATGGGATTAATTTCATTGTTTTTTGCAAAACCTTTATGGGTAGGTATATTAATAGCGTTAGTATGTTATTTCTTTGAAATAGTTATCGATAATATCAGTGCCAGAGTTACATGGCAGTGGATGGTTAAAATTACTTGGGTTGCAGGTATCGGTGCAGCTATGGTAAACATTGTTTGGATGTATCTTATTCCTTAATAGGAACTACTAAATATATTGGAGGTTGCTTGCTGACTAAACATATTTGCAAGCAGCCTATCCTGTAAGAAAGGTGAATTGTATGGGTATAATAAGCAAATCAAGGAAGAAATCACCCTGGATAATGCACTACGACTGTACGAGCTGCAACGGATGTGATATTGAGACACTTGCTTGTCTCACTCCACTGTATGATGCAGAGCGTTTGGGTATTATAAATGTTGGTAACCCAAAACATGCTGATATTTTGCTGGTAACAGGTTCTGTAAACAAGAGAAATGAAATCGTATTAAAGAATATATACAATCAAATGCCTGACCCTAAATGTGTTGTTGCTATTGGAGCATGTGCTTGCACCGGAGGTATTTTTAGGGAATGTTACAATGTACTTGGCGGGGTCGAAAACGTAATTCCCGTTGATGTATTTGTTCCGGGCTGCTGTGCAAGACCTGAAGCCATTATAGACGGTATAGTTCAGGCTATAGGTAAACTTGACGAAAAAGCTGATGCAATGAAGAAGGTAGCTAAATAAGGGCTGTCAGGCTCATGGAGGTAAGTGTAAAATGATTGAAAATTTGGTGGAAATTACAATTGATCAGCTGCTTGCAGAAGTTCAGAAGTGCAAGTATGATGGATACAGATTCATTACTACAACTAGTGTAGATAATGGTGATGACACTATAGATATTGTATATCATTTTGATATCGACTATAAAATGAAGAACTTAAAGATTACTGTTAAGAAGGATGAGGAAGTTCCAAGTATTTCTAAAATCTATATCAGTTCATTACTGGTTGAAAACGAGATAAAGGAACTCTTTGGAGTTAATATCACCGGAATTGTAGTAGATTACGGCGGACATATGCTTCTCTCAGAGGAAGAACTTGAATCACCAATGTTAAGAAGGCAAATAACTATTGAAAAAAGAGGGGGTAATTCAAAATGAGTTCAACTATAGTTCCTTTTGGGCCACAGCATCCTGTGCTTCCGGAACCCCTTCATATTAAGCTAGTTATGGAAGATGAAAATATTGTAGATGCAATACCTGCGATTGGTTATGTTCACAGAGGCCTTGAAAAGCTAACTGAAACAAAAGAGTTTACTCAAAACACATTTGTTGTTGAAAGAGTTTGCGGTATATGCAGTGTAATGCATGCAATGGCTTACTGTCAGGGTATTGAAGAATTGATGAATATTGAGATTTCCGACAGGGCGAAGTTTTTGAGAGTTATCTGGGCAGAGCTTCACAGAATGCACAGCCATTTGCTTTGGTTAGGTCTTCTGGCAGATGCCTTTGGTTTTGAGAGTTTATTCATGCAGGCATGGAGAGACAGAGAAAAGGTAATGGATATAATGGAAGAAACAGCTGGAAGTAGGGTTGTTATTTCATGTAATACTATTGGTGGTACAAGAAGAGATTTGAATAAAGAACAAATGGCTAAGATTGTTGCAACTGTTGATGACATTAAGTATGATTTAGAGCAGCTTGAAGCAGTGTTCTTAAGCAATTATACAGTTAAGCACAGGTTGGTTGGAGTAGGCGTTCTCACGAAGGCTGATGCAATTGAATATTGTACAGTAGGACCAATGGCAAGAGCAAGCGGTATTGTTACTGATATGAGAACTACAGGATATTCTGCATACGGACAATTGGATTTTGAGCCTATTACTCATAATGACGGTGACTGCTATGCAAGAACTTATGTAAGACTCAAAGAGGTTTATCAGTCTATTGACCTTATAAAACAGGCTATAGCAAAGATACCTGAAGGAGAGCATGTTGTTCCTTTCAAGGGATTCCCTCCAAAGGGAGATGTAATTTCAAGAGTTGAGCAGCCAAGAGGTGAAGTTCTCTATTATTTAAGAGGAAATGGAACAAAAACTTTGGATAGATTAAGACTTAGAACTCCTACATTTGCAAATATTCCGTCACTTCTGAAGATGTTGCCGGGCAGTCAGCTTGCAGATGTACCTATGCTTATTCTGACCATTGACCCATGCATATCCTGTACCGAGAGATAATAGAAATTTATTTGGTAGATAGGAGGTCATAAGAGATGTTTAAGATGATGGAAAATGTATTTAAGAATCTTGCTTCAAAGCCTGCAACCAGAATGTATCCTTTTGAAAAAAGAGAACCATTCAAGGATTCCAGAGGTCAGATTGAGGGTATTGAAATAGATAAATGTATTTTCTGCGGTATTTGCCAGAGAAAATGTCCGGCTAATGCCATAGTGGTAAATAAAGCGGAGAAGTCCTGGGAAATTAACCAGTTCAAGTGCGTAATATGTAACGCTTGTGTTGAAGCTTGTCCAAAGAAATGTATTGTTGCAAGCGCAGAGCATAAAACAGCAGCAACAAAAAAGGAAAATTATAAAGCCGTTCAGCCTCCAAAGGAAGTTGAAAGCGATAACAGTAAAGTTACAGCTTAGGTATAATAATAAGTGAATTTATATATACTACTTAAAATTCAGAGGAAGATAAGGCTTTCTCTGAATTTTAGTGTATGTGGATATTATTATGTGATAAAACATATATTGAGTCACGGAGGTTGTGGATGTGCATGAATACGCAGTAACTCAGTCGATGCTAAAGCTTGTTTTGGATGAAGCCAAGAGGGTTGAGGCCTCAAAAGTACTGGAAATACGCCTTGTAATAGGAGATTTGTCAACTATAGTTGATGACTCGGTACAAATGTATTTTGACATTATGAGCGAAGGCACCATTGCCCATGGTGCAAAGCTTGTTTTCAGACGTGTGAAAGCTGAATTTAAGTGCAGAGAATGTGGTGAGGTATTTATAAAGCCCGCAACAGGTTTTGACTGCCCCAAATGCGGGGGACTTGGTATGCCCACAGATGTAGGTCGGGAGTTTTATATAGAAAGTCTTGAAATTGAATAACAAAAACACATTCTTTCAGCATTTTCATATTATAAAGTATAATATGCTGCCGGAGTGGGTCTTGATTTATGCTGAGAGGAAGCTTCATGTTGGTTTTGGGCATAGTAGATATAATTGGTACAGTGGCTTTTGCTGTATCTGGAGTTCTTGTAGGAATCAGGAACAGGCTTGATTTATTCGGTATATATGTTCTGGCTATGGCAACGGCCTCCGGCGGTGGAATTATACGGGATATTGTTATTGGAAGAGAGGTACCTGTTTTCTTTGTACAATGGAGGTATTTCGCTGCCATAACAGTAACAATGATTGTTACTTGCCTGCTGTATACTATGGTTAACAGGGTTATGTCCTTTATAGTGCTGGCCGACGCAATAGGGCTGGGGGTTTTCACCATAACTGCTACATATAAGGCTATGGAGTATGGGCTGCCTCTTCTTGGCATTGTTTTTGCAGGAGTTATAACCGGGGTCGGAGGAGGCATACTAAGAGATATAATGGTTAATGAGATTCCTTTGATATTCAGAAGTGAAATATATGCAATACCATCTATTATAGGCTCTCTCTTGTTTTACTTCATGGATGGACGGATTAGCCTTAGTATAAACATATATCTGTGCGTAGGAGTAGTATTTGCCATTAGAATGATATCAGTAAAGCTTAGACTGCATCTGCCGGTTATAAGCAGGAAGGATACAGGCAAACCAACCGGAGGAAACAATCGGCGAAACTTTAGAATGTAAATCTTGGATAAAACATATTGGAGGTACTTATGGAAATAAAAGTTATGAAAAACATAATGCATGCCAATGACAGGCTTGCAGAGGAAAACAGGAGTTATTTTAGAAGTAAGGGAATAAAGGCTGTTAATATAATGGCTTCACCGGGTTCAGGAAAGACCAGTACCATTATAAAGCTTATAGAAGCTTTTGGTGACAGAGCAAATGTTGCTGTAGTTGAAGGTGATATTGCCTCTTCAATTGATGCAGAAAAAATAGACAAGCTGGGTAATCCTGTTATTCAGATAAATACCGGCGGAGGATGCCACCTAGACGCAAACATGATAAGGACTGCTGCTGAGAGTCTTCAACTAAAGGATGGGACAATCCTTTTTATAGAAAATGTAGGAAATCTTGTATGCCCTTCTTCCTTTGACCTTGGTGAAGGTATAAAAATGGTTATTGCCAGTGTTCCTGAGGGACATGATAAGCCTTATAAATACACTTCAATGTTTGAACTTGCTGATATTGTTGTACTTAACAAGACAGATTTAATGCCTTATATCGACTTTGATAAAGACAGCTTTTACAAAGGCGTTAAGGCATTAAATGAAAATGCAAAAATTATTGAAGTATCATGTAAAACAGGTGAAGGAGTAAGTGAACTTGCAGCTTGGATGCTTAATGTGCAAGTATCTCAAAACCCGTCCCTGTAACAGCAATAGTATATTCCCACTGGGCAGATAAAGAACCGTCTTTTGTAGTTACAGTCCAGTTGTCTCTTCCAATCTGGACTCTATAACGGCCTTCGTTTATCATAGGTTCTATTGTAAATACCATTCCCGGAAGTATGAGGAATCCCATGTCCTTCCTCTTAAAATGATCGACATGTGGGTCCTCATGGAAATACAGCCCAACACCATGACCGCCTAAATCACGGACAACACTATAACCGTGATTATTGGCAAAAGGCTCAATGGCTCTTCCTATATCATTTATTGATGCAAAGGGTTTAACCTGCTGTGTTCCTATATCAAGACACTCTTTTGTCACTTCTACAAGCTTTTTTGCATTTGGTGAAACATCACCTATCATATACATTCTGCTTGCATCTGAAAAATATCCGTCCAAAATGGTAGAAACATCAATATTGACTATATCTCCCGATTTGAGTACGGTTTTTTCATCAGGTATTCCGTGGCATACGACATCGTTTATAGAAGTACATACGCTTTTGGGAAAACCGTTGTAATTCAGTGGTGCAGGGATTGCATTGTGTGCAACTGTATATTCGTATACAATTTTATCTACTTCTGCTGTTGTAATGCCGGGTTTAACTTCTTTCTCCAATAAATCAAGTATTTGAGTAGTAATCTCACCGCTTTTGCGTATACCTTCAATCTGTTGGGGAGTTTTTAGTAAGGACTTATGGGGTATTATATAGCCCATGTTCTTAAATTTTTCCAGTTTTTGTGCGATATCATTGATACTCACTAAATACACTTCCTTAATTATGTTTTTAAGTCTTCTATTTAATTATAACAAATATAAACAATATTTATTTCATTTCCAGTAAAGCTATTGTGATATCATCCATAATGTCGTGTATACTGCTTTTTGAAAAGGACAAAGCCTTGTCTACGAGCTGTGATATTATACTTGAGGGGTTTAAGCCTTTCCTTAAAAAATGCTCAACGATTCTATCCTCACCAAACTGCTCATTGGAGCTGTTTTTAATCTCAATTATTCCATCAGTGTAGAATAATAGTCTGTCCTTTGGACTAAGTTTTTGTGTTGCTTCAGTATATTCGGGCTTATCCACCCAGTTACTGATGGGTATGCCTCTGGCTCTCAGCAGCTTGAAGTCATCTCCCGAAAATAAAATAGGTGAGACGTTTAGCCCTGCATTTGAGTATGAGAAACTATAATCCGTAATATTTACTATTCCATAAAATACGGATATATAAAGTTCATCATCAAAACCATTCTTATTGAACTCTTGATAGAGCTGGGTAAGCACCTTTGCCGGTGACAGTGAGGATTTGTCTATAGCAGCACGTAAAAACATTGTTAGCATGGATGCTGCAACGCCGTGTCCGGATACATCAGCTATATAAATACCTACGTGTTCCTCGTCAATTTCAAATATGTCAAGGAAATCCCCTCCAATCATTTCGCAGGGTTTGTAAATATAACTGAAACTTATATTTTCTCCAACGGACTGCTGTTTGGGCAGAAGACTGCATTGCAGTTTTCTTGCCATGGAGAGATCCTCCTTAAGCTGTTCGTTTTGCTTTTCAAGCTCCTTACTTAAAGCTTTGAGTTCGGTTATATCATGGAGTACCTCAATAATAGCTTCCACGTTGTTTGATTGGAAACTTTTTAAAGGTGAGCTTGTCACCGAAAAAACACGCCCGTTTATTGTTTCTTCCTTTGAATTAGGAAGATTTTTACCTCTAAGGCTTGATATACAATTGGGACAAGGGGAGGAACGGCCAAGAACCTCAAAGCATTTTCTGCCAACAACGTCATAGCCCAGACCATCACGCATAGGCTTATTGACAAATAAAACTCTGCCGTCTTTGCCGATGACTCTGACCCAATCCTGCATTCCGTCTATTATATCTTCTATGAAATTAGTTTCCGAAGACGCAAATTCTTTAACAATTTTATTTGACAATAAGTATCAACCTTTCGTATATCGCTGAAAACATACTTTTTTTATATTTACATATATTTTAACATAGTTTATTAAGAACGTACTATTTAATCTTATTCTTGTCAATACTACTTACATAAATCATAATAGAAGGGATTAGATGGTGATAGCTGTATGAATCTAGGCAGCCTGATTAAAAATTTAAAATATATTGACTCTAATAATGCAACTGCAATTTTATCTTTCTCAGATGCTCTGTACCAGACATTGACAAACTGTAAAACAGAAGGCTACCGTGAGATTGTTATTATATGTATAGGGACAGACAGGTCAACGGGAGACAGTCTTGGGCCAATTATCGGATATAAGCTCAGAGGAATGAACTATAATAATGTATATGTTTATGGTGACTTGGAAAGTCCGGTTCATGCAAAGAATCTTCAGGAAACTATTGAAAAAATATATAAAAACTATGAAAAACCTTTTCTGATTGCTGTTGATGCGTCACTGGGAAGGACAGAGCATGTTGGTTTTATTTCCGTAGGGAAGGGCTCTATAAGACCCGGTTCTGCACTGAACAAGGATTTGGAGCCTGTGGGGCACATGCATATTACCGGTATTGTTAATGCCGGAGGATTTATGGAATTTATGATTCTGCAGAATACCCGACTTGGTACAGTGATGAAAATAGCGGATATTGTTGCAACAGGGCTGAAATACGTTATGTGGAAGGTTTCTAGGGAAAATACCCTTTCAGAAAAAGGCTCTGTAAAAGTAGAAGAGGCATAGATAATTTATTTTTTTCTGATTCAGACTTTTTAAAAGTTTATACTTATAATAGTATATAAGAACAAGACAGCTGTATAACCATTCTTATATATGTTATTTAAGGACTTTTAAGGAGGATTTTTATGAGTAACAGGCATAGAGGTACCATGATTGCAGGAGTGGTACTGATAATATTAGGTGTACTATTCCTACTTAGTAATTTTGGTTTATTTGAGATTTATTTTGATATTTTTGATATAGGTTTTCTTTTTGCACATTTCTGGCCTATGTTCCTTATAATTCCCGGAGTGATTTTCCATTATGCGTACTTTACAGCCAAGGCACCGGATGCAGGCTTGTTGGTACCGGGGGGAATCTTACTTGTAACAGGTCTTACTTGCCAGATTTCAATGCTCTTTGACTTGTGGTCTTTTATGTGGCCGGGTTTTATACTTGCAGTTGCAGTAGGACTCTTTGAACTTTACCTTTTTGGTACGAGAGAAAAAGGACTTTTGATTCCTGTATTTATTCTTGGAGGACTGTCACTTATTTTCTTTACCTTCTCTCTGGGAAGTTCATGGGTACTCAGAACCTATCTTGTACCGATTATACTCATAGTGGGCGGTATTTTAATAGTAACCCGAAATCGAAGAATTTAAGTGCCGTTTGCTCATTAAATGCATATACTGTATTAGTTATTAAGAAGATTCTTGGGAGTTGCCCTTAAGAATCTTTTTAAAATTAAATACATAAATACTGCTTGGCAATATTAAGAGCAGGGGGACAGAGGTGTGCTTTTATGAGTAGCGGTGATAATATCAAAGTAAGGCTTGAAAAATTTAAATCCTATATGTATAATGAGATACAATATTTGATTTCCAAAAATACGGAGGCTCCACAAACAAAGGATTTTGTGGATACCCAGAAGTATAAACCGACTAAACACCAAAGAGCTCATAAAATTGAAAGAAATTTTAAAAAAAGGTGTTATGCGAGATAAAATTTGGGAATATATATTGTAGTAATTACAATACGATGAGCCGGAATTTCTTTTTAGGCTCGGATTAAATTAGGAGGGTAACTATGGATAAATACGTTTGTACAGTATGCGGTTATGTTTATGACCCTGAAGAAGGGGACCCTGATAGCGGAATTGCACCGGGAACAGCTTTTGAAGATATACCAGATGAGTGGGTTTGTCCACTTTGCGGAGTAGGCAAGGACATGTTTGAAAAACAATAAAGCATATTTACAATAAAAAACGTAAGCACAAGAGAAACGGTTTTCCCTATAGTCAGAGGAAGGCCGTTTTTATTCGTTGACAGAAAATTTAAATATCAAGATGGGGGATGGAAAAATGTATAAGGGCAAGCCGATAATCGGAATCACTGCTGCATTTGATTATGACAAGAATATCAGTACTTTAAAGGACGACTATTATGAGGCAATTATTCAATGCGGCGGATTACCCGTTATAATCCCTGTAACTGAAGAAAAAAGTGCGTGGGTTGAATATCTTGATATATGCAGCGGATTTATACTCTCAGGAGGCCCGGATATAGATGCTGCATATTTTGGTAAAGGAAACATGCCATACGCAAACGAAATTTCTCCAATACGAGACAGCATGGAGATTTTTATCACACAACAGGCCCTTGCTATGGATAAACCTATTCTTGGTATTTGCAGAGGCTGTCAGATAATGAATATTGCAGCGGGTGGAGGTATTTATCAGGACATATACGTTGAGTGCAGCGATGGAGGCACATTGTTAAAACACAGTCAGCAGGCTCCAAGGTGGTTTCAGATACATGAGGTCAGTATCCGTAAACCATCCTGCCTATACAATATTTTTGGAGAGGATAGCCTCAAGGTTAATTCCTTTCATCATCAGGCTGTGAGTGAAATTGCTCCGGGATTTACGGTAAATGCCCGTTCTCAGGATGGTATTATTGAAGCCATAAGCAATGAAAACAAGAAATTTGTTTTAAGCGTCCAGTGGCACCCGGAGAATTTGTGGAAAAAGAACAGAACACATTTAAAGTTATTTGAAAGGCTTGTTTCAGTATGTTAAAATAGTCCGAAGAACACTTTGGAGATTTTTTAAACACGGAAGCGGAGGAAAAGGATGCTTGGGACTATAAAAGTTAAGCTTGAAGATCTCCTTGGAGATTTTTATAATCCTGCAATGACTTTAATTAAAACTGTAGTTGTGCTTATCATTGCATTTGCCTTAGTCAAAGTAGGCAGGGCAGTAATAAAGAAGCTTTTCGATAAACAAAAGAAATTGAAGTTTAAGATTGATGATAAAAGAATTGATACTATATCAACACTGACTATAAGTATATTCAAATACACTGTATATATAGGGGCGTTGCTCACAATACTATCAGGGATACTTGACCTCAAGGCAATACTTGCTGCGGCAGGTGTAGGAGGTGTTGCTTTGGGATTCGGGGCTCAGAGTCTTGTGAAGGATACAATTTCAGGATTCTTTATACTTCTTGAGGATCAATATGCAGTGGGCGATATGGTAACTATTGAAGGTCTTACGGGTACCGTTGAACATATGGAGCTTAGAGTTACAAGACTGAAAAATTTTACAGGGGATTTGTATATTATTCCTAACGGCGAAATAAGAAAGGTTATAAACCATACCAGAGATAACAAACTGGTTATTGTAGATATACCAATAGCTTATTCGAGCAATATGGCAAAGGTTAATGAGATTGCTAAAAAGGTATGTGATGAGGTTAAAGAGAAATTTGACAAGTTTACAGAAGACCCGTCAATACTTGGGATAACCAGTCTTGGTGAACAAAGTATGAATCTGAGGATTACTGCACGGACACTTCCAAATGAACAGTGGGAGATTGAACGGCATATACGTCTTAAAATAAAGGAAGAGTTTGAGAAAAACGGGCTTGAGTTTTTTGACAGAACACGACTCATAAGGCCGGAATGAAAGGAATAATGGATTATGCCTGATAAATTTTCAATTGGTGATATAGTTGAAATGAAAAAACAGCATCCCTGTGGCAGCAAGGAATGGGAGATAATTCGTACCGGGGCTGATTTCAGAATAAAATGTGTCGGCTGTGCTCACCAAGTGATGCTTGCAAGAACTAAATTTGAAAAAAGCGTAAAGAAGATTATCAAAACCCCGGTATCGGAAGAAGGGAATGTATAGGAAATCCATGTCATGGAAACACTTAGTAATATTATGAAAGACATGGAGGCTGAAATGGCAGATACTAACAAGGTGCAACCATCACAAACATTTGAGACCATCATAAAAGACTACCTGCATCAGGGAAAAGAAAAACTTGAAAAAGATTTGGCAGGTACAAGAGAAGCTATAAAGCTCATTGCCCGTGATAAAACCAGAAATTTTATGCGGACAATGGACATGGGACTTAATGAAGAAGAAAGAGATTGCTTACATTCACTGATAGTAACAAGTATGTATCAATCTTTTTGTTACGGTTACGGTATCGGTAAAATTGAAGGTGAAACAAAACAAAAGGTATGTCTTTAATCCTTATGGGATAGAGGCCGTTAAAAGCAATATGAGAGTTGCTTTTAACGGCTGTTTTATTTTTTAAGCATTAATAATTTTGCATATATATGGAAATACTAAATGAATATTATTGGTTTTAAAGACTGGAAGCAGGTGTTTATTATGTCAAAGGCAATTGATTTATCAAAATCAGTATACGATATTTGCAAGGAATATCCTGAAATGATAGGTATTCTGAAAGAAATGGGATTTGAGAATATTTCCGCGCCGGGTATGCTGAATACGGCAGGGCGTATAATGACAATACCTAAAGGAGCTGCTATGAAGGGTATAGAGCTGCAAAAACTAAAAGAAATACTTGCAGCAAAGGGCTTTAGCATTAAAGAATGAAAGGTTGGTATTTATGAGCGAAGTAATCAATAACAGAGAATACAGGCAAAAAATTTTAAAAGAGCTTATTTCAGAATTGCATAGTGGTAAAAGTGTAGATGAAGTCAAAGAGCGGTTTGCAAAGCTCATAGAAGGAGTATCTCCTACTGAAATATCTGAAATGGAGCATTCCCTTATGATGGACGGAATGCCTGTGGAAGAGGTGCAAAGACTTTGCGATGTCCATGCGGCAGTTTTCAAGGACTCAATCGAGGAAATTCACAGACCCCAAAAGCCGGAGGATGTGCCGGGACACCCTGTTCACACTTTTAAACTGGAAAATAAGAAAATTGAAAGCCTGATTGACAAAATCAGAGCAGATATTGAAAAATTCCGAAGTCAGGATACACATGAGAATATACAGAATCTCAGAAATGACTTTGAAAAACTTTGGGAAATTGATAAGCACTATTTAAGAAAAGAGAATCTTTTGTTCCCTTTTATGGAGAAGTACCAAATCACAGCACCTCCAAAGGTAATGTGGGGAGTTGATGATGAAATACGGGATGCGATAAAGGTCGTAAGGGCAATTTTATCGGACTACAGCAATGTAAACAAGGAACAGCTGGCAGACAAGGCAGAAGAGACGGCAGTAAGAGTAAAAGAGATGATTTTCAAGGAAGAGAATATACTTTTTCCTATGGTTATGGAGACCCTGTCTGAAGACGAATGGTTTATTATTGAAGAGGGCAGCAGTGAAATCGGGTACAGCCTTTTGGAGAATGCTGTTAAATGGAAACCCGTTAAAATAAGCGTGGAAAAAAAGGTGGAAAGTGCAGGCGAAGAGCCTTCAAATAACGGTTATATTAAGTTTGATGCCGGTATTATGTCCCCAAACGAAATTAATGCAATACTGAATACACTTCCATTGGATATGACTTTTGTAGACAAGGATGGTATTGTTAAATATTTTACACAGGGGAAGGAAAGAATATTTGCCAGAACAAAGGCTATTATAGGCAGGGAAGTGAAAAACTGTCATCCTCCTGCAAGTGTTCATATTGTAGAGAAAATTGTAGAGGATTTAAGCTCCGGTAAAAAGGATAACGAAGATTTCTGGATAAAGATGGGAGATAAGTTTGTGTATATAAGGTATTTTGCAGTCAGAAATGCTAAAGGTGAATATCTGGGTACTATTGAGGTTACACAGGATATTAAACCAATACAGGACATTACCGGGGAGAAGAGACTGGCATCCTCCACATAATAAAAAGCTGAAAATTAATTTTTCAGCTTTTTGGTATGTACGCGAGTATAATTCGTATCAATGGAAGCTTGGAAGCAATCATTGATACAATTATGTACAGGTTAACACCTCTTTTTGTAGTATTAATCGCCTAAGCCTTCGAATTGCATATTATAATATTTTGCATATAAGCCGTCCTGAGATAGCAGGGTATCATGGGAACCTCTTTCCTGAATGCCGTTTTGGTCTATAACTATTATTTCATCGGCATTCCGGATAGTACTGAGTCTGTGAGCTATTACTATTGTTGTACGGTTCTTTGCCAGATGTTCCAGTGAAGTCTGTATATGTCGTTCACTTTCGTTATCCAGCGCAGAAGTGGCTTCGTCCAGAATAAGTATGGGCGGATTCTTTAAAAATACTCTGGCAATGGCTATTCTCTGCTTCTGTCCACCTGAAAGTCGTGTACCACGTTCACCTACATAGGTGTCATAACCGTCTTCAAGGCTCATGACAAATTCATGTATATTGGCATTCTGAGCAGCCTGAACTATTTCTTCATAGGATGCCTCCGGTTTTCCATATGCAATGTTTTCACGAATGCTTCCTGCAAATAAGTATACATCCTGCTGAACAATCCCGATACAATTCCTAAGGGACTTGAGGGTAACATCCCGAATATCTTTTCCGTCTATAGTAATTTGTCCCTGAGTAACATCATAAAATCTTGGAAGGAGTGAACATATAGTAGTTTTCCCTCCTCCGGAAGGCCCTACAAAGGCTACGGTTTTTCCCGCCTCGATGGATATGTTTACATTATCCAGTACCTCTGAATCCTTCTCATATCTGAAGGAAACGTTATTGTAGCTGATATCCCCACGTGGGTTCACTAAAGGCTTTGCACCCTTTCTGTCAACTATTTCAGGCTTTGTCTCCACTACATCAAGAAAACGTCTGAAGCCTGAGAAACCTTTTTGAAAGGCTTCGGTAAAGTTTATTAGGACATCCAGAGGATTGAGGAAAATACCTATATACAGTGCATAAATAGCAAGGTCTGCAGCCCTTAAAGTACCTTTGGCTATAAAGAATCCACCACTGACAAGGACTACAGTGTAAAGCAGCCCCTGAAAGAAGGAATTTCCTGCGTGAAAACTTCCCATTATAAGATAGCTGTCTTTTTTGGAATCCAGAAATTTCAGATTACTTTCACCAAATTTATCTTTTTCGATTTCTTCATTTGCAAAGGACTGTACAACCCTGATTCCCGAAAGACTGTCCTGCAAACGTGAATTTACGGTTGCAATCTTTTTTCTATTATCAAAGAATACAGAACGCATTTTACGATTTTTGTAAAGGCTGAAAACACACATTATTATAGTAATAAAAAACAAAATCATTGTCATAGGGACATTAATCATTGCCAGCAGTATAAATGAGCCTATTATCTTTATGGCAGATATAAAAAAGTTTTCGGGACCGTGATGGGCCAGCTCAGTTATATCAAATAAATCAGATATGAGCTTTGACATCATTTCTCCCGTATTGTTTTTATCATAGTATGAAAAAGACAGCTTTTGATAGTGGTCAAATAATTCTTGCCTCATATCGCTTTCCATACGGGCTCCCATTATATGCCCCCAAGAGGTTATGAAATACTGGCAATAATACCTGACTATATACATTGCGATTAATCCTGTTCCGATAATCCACAGTGAGCGCAGTATCTGAGCAGAGTTGCCTGTGAATACACCTTTTGTCAGCAGATTCAATATCTGCGGAAAAGCAAGGTCTATAGAAGAGGCAATAAGTGCGCATAGCATATCTATAAAGAACAGTTTTTTATATGGCTTGTAAAACCTGATAAATTTTTTAAAAGTTTTCATATGACCTCCCTTTAAATATCTTATGTTCTTTTATTTTAATTTATATGATGTATTTTACCACAACGATGGGCTAATATGGGCAAAAAATGATGTAGTATTCTCCTTTTACTGCATATACTGCATAAAAATCCATGATAATGATTATATTAAACCTTGATAAAGGGATAAAAAGGAGAAAATACCGATGAATAAGAGATTATTGCCTTTAATATTGGCTTTTGTTCTGATTATAGTTGGGGTAGCAGGCTGTAAAAAGAAGGAACTGTCACCTAAGATTCCTTCACAAGGTACTGCCTCAAAAACATCAAAGTCATCTTTGGCGAAATCAACAGCTATCAACATTTTTGTTAATAATCCAGAATATGTTGATGCAATTAATGAGTACCTTAAAGAATATAAAAAGAACAAACCAAACTTAAAAGTAAACTTAAAAACGGTTCAGTCGGATTATTCTCAAATGCTTAAAACTAAGATTAAGTCAGGTGAAATGCCTGATGTGTTTACAACTGCTGCAGGCAGTGAAATTAAGGAATATGCAAAATACTCCTATGACCTGACAGGTCAACCCCTTGCAAAAGCTATGACAGATGAGGCAAGAATGAATATGTCCTATAAAGGAAAGGTTTATGGCTTTCCTGTCAAGGAAAATGTGTACGGCTTGGTATACAACAAGGATTTATTTGATAAGAACAAAATACCTGTACCCAAAACATTAGTGGAGCTTGAAGCTGCCGCTCAGAAGCTGAAATCTGTGGGTATACAGCCTTTTTCAACCGGATATAAGGAGGTGTGGGTATTCAGGCATGTTTTCATGCATTTTATGGATGCTTCGATGCCTGATGATGTTGAAGGGCTTGCAAAGAATTTAACTTCGGGAAAAGATAAATTCGAAACATATCCCCTTATCAATGATAACTTCTTTAGATTTATTGATTTAACGGTTAAGTATGGAGACATAAAACCTCTTGAAACAGACCTTTCGGCAGAGTTGACTGATTTTGCCATGGGTAAGGCAGCTATGATTATAGGACAGGGTTCATGGGCTGAAGCTGACATTTTGAAGATAAATCCAAAAATGAAGCTTGGAATTACAGGGTACCCCGTAGATGATAAAACCTCAAATGCATTTATTGTGGCAGGAACTGAGCAAGCTACCCGAATATATAAGGATTCACCCGTATTGTCAGAGGTTTTGGATTTGTATAACTGGCTTTTTACTTCTGACTACGGCAAAAAGTGGTTTTCTAAAATTGCAAAGGTAATGCCACCCATAAACGGTGCAGATGTGACAAAAATACAGATTGCAAAGGAGTTTGAGACTTATAAGAAGGACAATAAGGTGGGAGATATGTATATTAACTATGTAAAAGACGATTTTCATCAGAAGTTTGGAGAGATAATACAGGGGTATATTGCCAAAACATATACAAAGGAACAGGCAGTTAAGGAAATCGAAGGCACTTTTAAGAAAACAGGCAAAGAAAAATAGTACTCATAATAACATTCTTTTAATCATATTATGTAAGTGAAACAATAAATATGAAAGAAGGAATAATGTTATGTCGACCGTTATAGTGGATATTCCAAGCACGACATTTGTGTCTTCTGCACAGCCGGCTATTAACTTCTCGGTATATCCTACCATTTATTCAGGTACGGACGTACAGTATCAGAACTGTATAAGTTTGATGCAAACTACATTACCGTCATTGCCCGTTAATTTTGTGGACAGTGCTGTGCTTCAACTGGCGGTTATTGCAAAAAGTGGTGCCAATCCAAGTCCCGTTGTGGTAAATACAGTAATGGAACCTTTTAATAAAACTACAGTGTCCTATAATACACGGCCGGCCTATACACCTACGCAATCACAGGTTAATGTTACCACAAACGACCTTTATAAAACAGTTGAGATAGACATAACAACTTTGGTAAACAGCTGGCTCAGTGGAACTGTTGCCAATAATGGCTTGGCCTTAACTAATTCTGACGGGACCACTATTGTTCAGTTTGGAACAGATAATATCTCATGGGAGCCATACTTTCCAAAACTAATCCTTACATATACAGGAACCCCGTCAGAAAATTCAGCAACAAACTTCTGTTATTCACAGTTAGCACACATAATACAGCAGATTATAATGTTTTATCCTACCAACACGGTAGTTGTTTATACAAAAGGATTAACTGCTTCATCTATATCCGGTACGCCTTATCAGTTATATGCTTCCCCCGGTGCAAATAACGGAGCACTGTTTATAGTTATGGATAACGGGCAAGAGCAAACTATTCCCCTTAACTCTATTACAGCAATATACACGGGGGATGGTACGGTATACAATCCGGCGTTTACGTATCTGCCGGTACCTACTTTCACCCCGGGCTATGATACAAATCTTATATTGGCATATTATGACTATTTAAGCAGTAAAACTGACGTTGGAATATATACAGGGTCGAATGTACATGCCACAGGGACAATATATAAAAATCAATATGGAATAGTAGTACTGTCTGATGGAAGTGGGAATACTCCTGTCTTTATACCTGTTTTACCAATAACTGCGATTATTCCCACAGCAAATCTGGCGAAGGCAGAAAGCAGTAAAAGTCAGGTTTCCGTTAGGGTAGAAAATGAAATAGAAAAGGAAGGTAACCCGAAATAAACCAAAAACCCGGCCTTAGGGCCGGGTTCTGACTATTTTATTGAAGATTTTCTCCATTATGGGCAACCCCTTAACGGATAAATAAGCAGCGGCTATTCCCAGAACCAAGCCTACAGCTACATCGGAAGGGTAATGAACATAGAGATAAAGCCTTGAAAAAGCTATCGTAGCTGCTAAAAGTAAGGCCAATATCCCCACCTTTTTATTTCTCAAAAAAAGCACAACAGAGGCTGCAAAAGAGGACATTGTGTGCCCCGAAGGAAAAGAATAATCCTTTGGGGAAGACACCAGCAAATGTATGTCTGTATTAACCCAACAGGGTCTTGCTCTAGCAATAACAGGTTTCAAGGTAAGGTTACCTATAATCAGGCATATTGCCAATGCACCTATAAGCATAAGGCCCGTTGTTCTGTATTTTTTTGAAATTAAAAGTAAAACAGTAATTACAATCCAAAACAAAGCGTTGTTGCCGAGAAAAGTAATTACCTGCATAAATTTATCCATAAAAGTTGAGTGCATATTATTTTGAATAAAGTTCAGGATAAATGTATCCAGATGCTGTATGGCAGAAATCATTTTATCACCTCATCAGAACCTATTTTAACATATCGGAGTACGAAAAACACTTTTTTGCACAGTATATAAATAAGCCAGTTATACCTTAACTTGTAAAGCTTTGATTTAGTTGTATATTTATGTATAATAGAACAATACATAATTCAGGAGGCAAGAATATAAAGGAGCTATTGCAAAACAATATTGCAATAGCTCCTTTATATTTTTAAGTATTATTTAAAAAATGCTGCAACGACTTTTGTAAGTAATTCCTTTTCGATGCTGTTTAATTGCTTACTCTTCATTAAATCTATAATTTCTGAGTATTCCTTCAACGCATCAAAGTCTGAAACCAAGTTTGCTTTTGCTGTCTGACTGTCTGCACCATCGACAGTCTCAGTAATATAAAGCATTTCGTTAGATATGTCAATTATTACAGTTTTGTTGAAGCAGGAATTGTTATCAACTTCCCAGGTAGTAACACATTCGTACGCACCTTTTTTAATTTCTCTCATGGAAATAATATTTAATACTTCATCTATACCTTTGTTGGAAATAGCGTTCATGATTTCAGATGAATGTTTATAAAAAGAATACTCTATGTAGCCTTCAGTTTCCTTGAGATATGCAATAAGTTCAAAAATATCCATATTGGCACCCCTTAAAAAAATGTATTTTCATTTTATTTATCGGCTAAAAGTACGCAAGCTATTAGTAACATTATCTCTGAATTATCCCGTTACTTTTCGATAATTTCCAACCTTCCCTCATCAATAAACTTCTGTATATGAGATACACTTATTTCAAGATAGGTTGCTACCAAGCTCACCGATGACTTTGGGTTGTCCTTTAAAAATTCTTTAATCCTTCGGAATTCGGACTCGTTTTTCTGACTGCAGCTCAAACATAATTGTTCACTGGTTACATATTGGAAGGTGCAGTTACACTCTTTGCAGCGTTTTGGTTCAGCCACCGGATTTCCCTCCTGATAGAATAAATTAGCTATGCATCTTCCGAGCTTAACACATTATTTTTGGCTTTAACGCCGGGAATTTCATTTAGCTTGACTTCCAGTCTCTCTATTTCATCATCAGAGCCTGTGAGATGAAGTATTATAAGGCCCTCATTTGAACAGCTGTCCTCACTTGCATCATGTATTCCAAGTCGTGTTTTAATTATGCAGCCGGACTCAGTAAGGACATTTTGCATTAGGTTTACATTTTGTACTCTTTTATTTGTCAGAACAGACATAACATTGTATTTTGCCATTATATTGGCCTCCTGTAAAATTTTTATATAATAAGGATAGTATATCCCATTAATCATCATTTGAATCTGATGTAGCGTGCCCTGCATCAGGATTTTTAACCTCAAGAACATCAAGAATAAATATAAAAATCGGAATACCTATAATAAGCCCCCATATTCCCAGTATATGTTCTGAAACTATTAATACAACAAATGTATAGAATACAGGCAGTTTTGTTTTTTGAGACATGAGCTTTGGGTTAAGAATATAACTTTCAAGGGCATGGAGAATTGCAACCAAAACCAGAACATATATAATCATGGACGGCCCCCCAATTCTGAGTGCTATCATGGAAAGGGGCAGCAGGGAAATTACCACACCTGCCACAGGGACAAGGCCAAGAATAAAAATCATAAACCCAAGGCCGAAAATCTGAGGAAACTTGAGAAAATAAAGCATTATCATAGACAAAATGGCATTTATGAATGAAATAGTTATCTGAGTCTGAATTACCTTTCCGAAGGATTGGAGAAATTTACGGCCGAAGAAGGAAAGCTCATCATAAACTGCAGAAAGTTTGCTGTTTTTAAAACCTGATGTAAATCTGACAATTCTGTTTTTTTCCAATATAAAGAAAAGGCTAAGCACAATTGCCATAACAAAGTCAAAACCAATTTTCCCTAAGTTTGAAATTGATTTATACAGAACTTCAAAATTATCTCTTATATAGGAAGAAATCTTGATTTCTTTTGATAACGAAATAATGTAGTTCAGAGTCTTGTTCTCGTAAGTTGTATTATAAAAGGTTGTTGCTTGTTCTACGAGAGTTTTAAGCTCCGATATAATTACGGGAATATACTTGTAAAGTATTAAAACAGCCGAGGTTACAGCCACAAGATAAAAGAAAATAATTATTACCTTCAGCAGTCTTGAATTAATGATTTTAGTCTTTTTGAATACATAGCTTTGTGCAGTGTACCCCAGGTATGCAAAAATGAAGGTCAGCAGAAACATGTTCGCCATACCACGCAAAAAGTATACCAGAAGTGCGAAGCCTGCAAGGATAAGTACTCGCTTTGTTATTTTCTTGGACAAAATGGATTTGAAGTCTGTCATAGTTTTTTTCCTTATCGTTTATATTTGGAAATACATAGAAACTTCTGCTGATTATGGTCTGTGCAAAAGTGATGTACTAACTTATATAAATTATATATAAAGATTGTAAAGTAATAAAGTACTATAGTGTTAATTTTAAAATAAAAGGATGCACGTCGAGAAGACGGCATCCTTTTATTTATTTAGTATTCAGAATAAAATTCATGCTTACTGATTCTGGTGTTGATCCCTGAATACCTGGAATACTCTTTTAGTGATATTTCCACCGACTTTACCAGCTTCTCTTGAAGTTAAGTCACCATTGTAACCCTCTTTGAGGTTTACACCAACCTGAGATGCTATCTCATATTTCAAGTTTTCAAATCCTGAAGGTCTGTTATTACTATTGTTATTAGCCATAATTAAATTCCTCCTTTGTGATTTCACCTGTGATATTACCGGTGTAATAATATAATTTGCAATATTACTTAAAATATAACGGAAATTTATGTCTGCTTGCTGTCTTTTTCCCAAATCAAGTGACATGGACGCAGCACTTGATTTGTTTAATGCTGACGTACCGCTTCATCCCCTTCTCTGAAAAGAAGACTGATGCTGTACAGTCCTGCAATACCGACAATAACAAAAATTGCTCTTGTAATTAGTGAAGCAGTCCCAAAAATTGCACCTACAAGATCATAGCGGAATAACCCTACAGAAAGCCAGTTAAGAGCTCCGATTATAATGAGTACTAATGCAACTCTATCCAATGGTGTTCTCATATTACCAACTCCCTTCTTTTTAAAATTTAATTAGATTCTGTTACAGTTCTATATTATTATTAATTAAGCAGATTTTATTCAGTGAAAAAAAGGTATCATATAAAATAACCGCATCTCCATTATTGGAAATGCGGTGTATTTGAATAACTGTCTGCTTTCGCAGCGCAGTTAGTACTGGAATATAAAATTTTTCAAGATTCTTTCTTTAGTATAATATGAAATAATAAAAATATGTGTGATAATAAAATTTAACTTGGGATAAAAGGATATTAGAGGGAAAAATATGAAATTTATTAAAATACCTAACCTGCCGTACGAAAATGTTTCCTGTGTTTTATTGGATGCCAGAGCTCCCAAAAAGCTTATTGAACAATTAAAAAATAGAAAAATTGAAATAATTCCGGTAGCTGAACATCCTGACGTATATCCTGCTGTATCCTGCCATCCTGATATTATGTTTCATCATATTTCGGGAAATATTATTGTATATGCACCAAACACATCTTTAAACATAATAGAGCTTCTTTGCAAAAAAGGCTTTCAAATGATAGAAGGAGAAACCTTCCTTCAAAACAAATATCCCGGAACTATTGCCTATAATATTGCAAGAGTGGGAAGGTTTGCATTTCATAATACTAAATACACTGATGCTGTTGTCAAAAAGCTGCTGGAGGAACATGAAATCCAACTCATACATGTAAAACAGGGATACTCCAAGTGTCTTACCTGTGTTGTTGACAGTAAAAGTATTATAACCTCAGACAGAGAAATTTACAGGAAGGCAACAGGCGCAGGGCTGGACGTGCTTTTAATTGAGCCGGATAAAGCTATTAAGCTTGAACCTTTTGATATGGGATTTATAGGAGGAGCGACGGGACTGATAGGCAAAAATAAGCTGCTTTTTACGGGAGATATAACACTTCACAAAAATTATAAAGAAATAAATGATTTTTTAAGTTTAAAAGCTGTAGACATGGTTATTATTAAAGATGAACATTTGATTGATTTAGGGACAATCATTCCCATTACGGAGGAATAGTTACCATACAAATAAATCTAATGTGTGTAGTACCTATAAAATATGCGGTGCATATAATGTAACATAACTTAGAATAAACTGTTAAACGCCTATTGAATACAACATTATACGAAAACATATACTACACACGAAGGGAAGTGAAGTTGATGCAGTATCAATACCTCTCAATCGGAGTTAATGATAGCGCAGATAACGTTATACAGCATATAGATAAAGAACTTCAGCAGTTAAAAGAGAAAAGAATTAATTACTCAATAAAAGTAGTTGATATTGAAGGCGAAACTTCCGTCCTATGTAATTTGGAGGAGGAGGGTCTGTTTTCAAAAAAAACCAGTCAGTATGAGCTGTTAAAATACCATATATCCAATGCACTTGCGGATTATATAATACAGCAGTACGAAGAACGTCTCTTAATCAGGATAATAAACAGCAACTATGGCTATTTTAATTCTGTAGATAAACGGGAAATATTGGAAATATGTAAAAAGATTATTAGAAATGATGACAAGGTTTTTTTTAATACACTTTTTCAAATACGCAGAAGGAATCTCATCGTAAAGAAGTTATTAGAATACTTTGAAGGTTCTAATAGTATTATACTTGACGGATTTGTAAATTTCAGATTAAAAGATTATAACAAAGAGCTGGAAGAAATTATTGATAATGCAGTTGATGATTTTTTAATTGAACGTGAATACAAGGAGTTTATAAGGCTTTTGAAATATTTCGTTGAAATACAGGATTCCAAATTCAATGTTGTTCATGTTGTTATGGAGTATGACGATAACTACATGCTTTTGGATGAAAAAAAGCATGAAATAACCAATGAATGTATACAGGAATTCGTAACTGAGCTGTCTGAAGCGGATATAAGCCATGACGATCTTCTGGTTAGCTCTCTGATAACATTGGCGCCTAAAAACATTATAGTTCATAATTGGGAGAGGTTTAAAAATAAGAAACTTCTTGATACTATAAAAAACGTTTTTTCGGGAAAAGTTGTTTTATGTGATGGATGTGACATATGCTCCATCGTAATGGTAAAAACAGACAGTAAAGAATAATATTTACAAATGTCGGGAAAAATAGTAATATAGTACTAGACCATTTAAGGTCATTATATATTGACAAAGGGTCGGTATATAAATACAATATATTGTGTAATTACAGTATATTGAAAATAAATAACATGTATTGGCAATATGCTAATATGGCTTATTTTAAATGTACAAATGACAAAATATAACTTACTTACAAAAGACAAAAAGCAGTAAACAAAATTACAAAAGAAGAATGTCCGGGGAAAAGAAAAGAGAGTCTTGTGACTCTCTTTTCCCTTTTCACGCATTATGTGCTATATTAATATAACAAGGATACAATAAATAAGTAAATAAAACAAATGGTAAATTCTTAGGAGGAGTACTTTTTGAAGGTAATAGGATTTATAGGCCCGAGTGGGACAGGCAAAAGCCACAGAGCTTCATGGGTTGCCAGAGAACGCGGAACTGATTTTATTATAGATGACGGGCTTCTTATAAAGGGCAATCAGATTATTGCAGGTGTTTCAGCAAAAAAGGAAAGCACTAAGATTGCATCTATAAAAAGAGCTTTATTCACGGACAAAAAACATACGGAAGATGTAGCAAAAGCACTTATTCTGTACAATGCACAAGCACTTCTCATTCTGGGAACCTCCGAAGGTATGGTAGAAACCATAGCTGAAAGGCTTGGAATAGGCCCTGTAGATGAGAAAGTACTTATTACCGATGTTGCCAGCGAATATGAAATTAAACAGGCTTTGGCAACAAGAAGGGAACAGGGAAAGCATGTTATACCTGTGCCAACCTTTGAAATAAAGAAAGATTTCTCGGGTTATTTTCTTGACCCTCTTCAGATATTCAGGAGAAAAGGTAAAGGCAGCTATCAGCTGGTAGGAGAAAAATCCGTTGTTCGTCCTACTTTCAGTTATATGGGAAATTATACCATATCAGATTATACTATTTACCAGATAGTTGAGTATGTAACTGCAAATATTCCGGGTGTGTCAAAAATATCCAGATTTAGAGCAGAGAACAGGCCGGACGGAATATATATTGAGATGGATTTGATTCTGATTTATGGCTATATGATTAAGCCTCTTTTAAGAGAGATTCAGGAAAAAGTAAGTGAACAAATAAAGCATCTGACTGCACTTAATATACAGAGAATGAATGTTGTGGCTAAGAGCCTTGTAGTAGAAAATAAGAAATAAAGGAACACATTTAGCATGAGTGAAGATATTAAGCGCATTACTCCCGAAGAGGCATTGAAACAATGCAATGACGAAAACAGGGATAAACTGAAAGTATTTATAGGCTATGCGCCGGGAGTCGGCAAAACTTACTCTATGCTCAATGAAGGCAACAGAAGGGGAAAGGATATTGTCATCGGCTATGTTGAATCTCATCAAAGAGATGAGACAGACAAGCAAATTGGAAACTTGGAGATAATACCCAGAAAAAATGATATTTAAAAATAAAGGAGCATCCCTCGCCACTTTTTACAGTAGCTTTGTGACACTCCTATTTTTTATCCTATTAATTGCTCCTAGTATTTTTTAAAACAGATTTATCATTTTTTAATTGAAGCGGCATTGTGGCGACAACAATATGCTTGTGCTTCAGTAATTCCTTTCGTATAAAAAAGGAAGTGTTGTTATGCATCATTTTCTGCCACCAGGATTTAACCGTAAACTGAGGTAAAATAACGGTTATCATATCACCTTTTTCGTAGTCGTATTCAGTAGATTCTATAAACTTAAGCAAAGGAGAAACAACTTTTCTGTATGGTGAGTATTTTACTATCAGAGGTATATCAGTATTTATCATGGAGTATTTCCCCTTTATCTTATTTGCCTGCTCCTCATCAATGGAAATATTAAAAGCAATTACTTTATCGGAAATTGTTTTGGCAAATCTCAAGGCTCTTAAGCTTGATTGATTGATACTTTCCAGAGGTACGATAACAAGGTTTTTATAACAGCTTTTTTCTATACTGAAGCCTTTGAGATCGGACTCTTTTATGTCCAACTGTTTTGCAAGTGCAACATAGTGCTTTTTTATCCGCATAAACATCATGAGAAGAACAGGTGTGATAATAATAACAATCCAGGCACCGGCCTTGAACTTTTCAAAGGCGATTATCAGAACAACAACTGCTGTAGTCAGAGTGCCGAATCCGTTTATAAATGCCTTGAGTCTCCACCATTTCCCCTTTATCCTTCTCCATCTCATAACCATACCAAACTGTGAAAGAGTAAAAGAAGAAAATGCCCCGATTGCATATAGAGGAAGCAGCAGAGCCACATCACCTCTGAATACGATAATCAGAATTGCCGCAATGGCAGATAGTACTATAATACCGTTGGAAAAGCTGAGTCTGTCACCTCTCATACTGAATTGTCTTGGTACATATCCGTCTTTACCCATAATTGACATAAGCAGAGGGAAGTCCGAATATGCGGTATTTGCCGCCATTACCAAAATGAGAATGGAAGTAGCCGTATAAAAATAAAACATTAAATTGTTTCCGAACACATTAAATGCAATTTGGTTCAAAACAGTTTTGCCTTCAACAGGTACAATGTGATACAGATTTGCAAGTATAGATATACCTCCGAATATAAGTAATACAAAAAGTGACAGCAGCCACAATGTCTTTTTGGCATGCTTTGCAGCGGGCTTATCGAAATTCGGGACGGCATTGCTGACGGCTTCAACACCTGTTAATGCCGTACATCCATTGGAAAATGCCTTTAAGATAAGAAATATACTTACAGCCCCGTTTGCTTTCATTTGCACGATAGGCTCCACAGGGTGAGCAACGCCAAGTCGAATCTTGACAATTCCAATTATAATCATCGCTAATGAGCCTATGATAAATAAATAGGTGGGTATACTGAACATTCTCGACGATTCTTTAATTCCCCTTAGATTGCCTATCATTATAAATAATAATACCGCAATACAAATTAAGACGTGGTACGGGGCTAACGAATGAAAAGCAGAAGTCAGCTGGGCAATGCCGGACGAAATACTTACGGCTACGGTAAGTATATAATCTATTGCCAAAGATGTACCTGCTGTTACTCCAGCCACATGCCCAAGGTTGTCAGATGCGACAATATAAGCACCCCCGCCGCCTGTATATGCAGATATGGTTTGACTGTAGGAAAATGTGAGTATAACCAGTAATGCGATAATTGCAAGCGAGATATACGTTAAATACATAAAAGACAATGCACCTATTACAGGTACCAAAGCAATAAGGATTTCTTCACCTGCATAGCCTACGGACGATATAGAGTCGCTTGCCAATATTGGAAGCCCCCATAATACTTTATATTTTTCTCCATGGATGGCCTCATTTTTAAGTGGCCTTCCTATTAAAACTTTTTTAATCCATTGAAACATTTTATCCCCCTTTGATGCTGAACACTGATAAAGTAGTTCGGAAAATGCCTGTTTTTACTTATATTTATTTGAAAATCAAAATAGATTATATATCTAAGCACTGTTTATCTAAAGCTCTATAAATAAGTGCATAAAAAGTTACCCTGTATACTGCGGACTATTAATTGAAAATATGTTTCTCAGTCGAAGTTAATCAGTAAATATCTCAGGAATACTATTGGTATGGAAATTGCTGAGAATAGGGTTTATGCAATCAATTTATTCTTTCTCATCATCTCTGTCAATTTTATAACTGTGATTTCTTTCTTCTTTAAATTTGAAATAATCATTGATTTTCGTGATAAGGTATATAATAACTATTAATATAAAAAATAAGCCTATCCCAATTAGTATTTTATTCATTGACCCCATCTCCTTTTATGTTTATATTTAAAATGCTCCCTAAAATTAAAATTTCTTACCTCTTCCATTTTCTGATATCTGTTAGATTATAATTCTAAAAGGTTGTATTACTAAAGTTGGAGAAACTGCAATTCAGTCATTTACTCATACCGTTAGGGGGGATTAGTTTAAGTTATCACTCTTACTCATAGCATTTTCTCGTATTTTTAACACAAAGCGATAGTATGGTTTGTTGATAAAATACAGTCCAGACAATATACTAAATACAAGATGTTTGAAGTAGGAGATAAAAATGATTAAGACACTTAAAGGTAAGGTTTCTCTATTATATTTAAGTCTTGTTATACTTATTGCGGTGGTTGGCATAACTGCTGCAGTGAATTTGTTCAGTTTAAGCAGAGCCATTGATGGGCTGATGATATCCAACTATAAGAGTATAAATGCTGCAAATATGATGATGGAAGCTATTGAACGGCAGGATAGTGCAGCACTTTTATATATAAATGCTGATACCCAAAAGGGGAAAGAGCTTTTTACAAACAATAGCGAAGTATTCTTTAAATGGTATAACATAGATTCCAATAATATTACTGAAAAAGGCGAAAAAGATATCGTAAACGCCATTAAGGTATCCTACACAAGATACATGAAGCTTTTTCTTGACTTAGAAGAAATACGCAGTCAACAGGGTGTAGCAAAAGCAAATGAATATTTTAATACTGAAATGAGCAGAGAATTTACCAATACCAAAAATGAGCTTAGGCAACTGAGCGTTCTGAATGAAAAGGCAATGTTTAAAAGTAAGGCTGAAGCTACTAAAAATGCTCAGGATTCAATGTACCTTGTACTGGGAATATCTACAGTGGCTTTTATAGGAGGATTTGCAGTATCAAGATATTTTACGGATAGATTTCTAAAGCCCATAACCCTTCTGACACAGACTATGAAGATGGTAAAAGCTGGGGACCTTAATCAGGTGGCAGATATATTTGTAAAAGATGAAATAGGGGAGCTTTCGGCAGAGTTTAATAATATGACTAAACGTCTGCAACAATATGAACAGAGCACCATGGGAAATCTGCTTGCCGAAAAAAACAAATCTGTGGCAATTGTTAAGTGTATCTCAGACCCTTTGGTGTTTCTTGACACTGAGTACAGGATAATTCTATTAAATGATGCATTTGAAAAAATATTTAATGTCAGCGAGGAAGTATTAACAAACAAGCATTTTCTTGAAGGAATCAGAAATGGAGAGATATTTGATTTTATTTCCGATACCTTCAGGTCAGGGAGCGAGACAGAGCAAAAAATATTTGCCGTGAAGGCAAACTGTGAGGATTACTATTTCAATATTATTGTTACCACCGTTAAAGATAATAATGCCAATCTTTCAGGCATAATAGCAGTATTTCAGAATGTTACTCATTTAAAGGAACTTGAAAAGATAAGAACTGATTTTATTGCTACAATATCCCATGAGTTTAAGACTCCTTTAACCTCTATTGTCATGGGAACGGATATATTGTCCGACGAGGGAGTAGGGAATTTGAATGATGACCAGAGGCAAATTATCAAGGCCATACGGGAAGATAGCGACAGGCTTACAAAACTTGTGAATGATTTGCTTGAATTAACAAGAATTGAGTCGGGAAAAGCAATTTTTAAGATTAAGGAATATGCAATTGATGATATTATCGAATGTGCCGTAAAACCCTTTTATCAGATTGCAGAGCAACAGGATAAAACACTTTATTTTAAATGCGATGAAGATATGCCTCGTGTTATAGCTGATTTTGAGAAAATAACCTGGGTTTTGAATAACCTGATTTCAAATGCATTAAAGTATACCAATGCAGGAGATGAAATAAGTGTTATTGCCAGTGTAGATAAGGAAAATACGATGTACGTTACGGTAAAAGATACAGGACTCGGTATTCCTGAGGAGTATATTGATAATATATTTGAAAAGTTCGTACAGGTTAAGGATGCAGATTTTGAAGTTAGGGGAACAGGACTGGGGCTTGCTGTAGTTAAAGAGATAATCGAGGCACACCACGGAAGGATATGGTGCGAAAGTCGTCTTGACGTTGGAAGCAGTTTCAGCTTTACACTGAATGTAGCAGGAAGGAACAAATATTAAATGAAAAAAGTTCTTGTAGTTGATGATACAAAGAATATCAGAATGATATTAACAAAGTGCCTTGAGCTTGAAGGATATGAGGTTTTGACTGCAAGTGACGGGACACAGGCTCTTGAATTATTTATGACCCATTCCTTTGATTTGGCTTTTTTAGATATAAAGCTTCCGGGGGTGAGGGGAACTGAGGTTTTAAAGAGGATAAGGGAAAAGGGTATAAAGACACCTGTAATAATTATCACGGCGTATGCAACCGTCAAAAATGCCGTGGACTGTACCAATTTAGGTGCCGTAGCATATGTACAGAAACCGTTTTCAGCAGACAAAATAAGAAATGTACTGATGGATTTTGAGAATTCCTCTTTAAGTTCAAAAAATGAAGAGAATTCAGATAGTTTTATTTTAAGAGCAAAGTCTTATCTTGACGCTGATGAATTTGAAAAATCACTGGACTTTGCTCAAAAAGCTCTTGCAAAGGATGTTGAAAATCCTGAGTTATATCTGCTGATAAGCAGGGCTTACAGAGGTATGGGGAATGAAAAGAGTGCGGAGAGGTTTTATCAGTTCTATAAGACGTTTATTTCCGAGTAATGAGTAAACTCCGAGGCTGACAGAAAAAGTCTGGATATATAAATTTTTTACAAATATGGTATATTATTATATAATGTATATAAGTAATAGATTTTTGCTTAAGTATCAAAATTCAACATAGTTTAACATTGATACTCTTCAGAGCAGGATGTAATTCCTGACCGTTGGTGATTTTTGTAAAGGTCTGATGTAGGAATGGATGTAAATTGGATGCTCTGCAAGGAGCATTTACAGAGCTATGTTTTATGTTTATAGATTTTGAGAGTTTTCCTGCGCATTAAATATTTGATACATGCGCAAGCAAATTTATTAAACTCAAAGGAGAATAACTATGAATCAGTCAGCAAAGAAAATTACTACATATGCATTGTTTTGTGCTTTGGCATTTGTTGTGGTAGCCCTAATAAGAATACCGTTAGTGCTCTTTCTTAAATTTGAACCTAAAGATGTTGTTATTACTATCGGTGGGTTTTTGTACGGCCCAATTGCTACTGTAATCATTTCAGTTGTTGTAGCATTTGTGGAAATGATTACAATCAGCTCCGATGGTGTGATTGGATTTGTTATGAATGTAATTAGCGCAGTTGCATTTGCCGGTACTGCCTCTATTATCTATAAACGTAAATCAACTATGACAGGTGCAGCCATAGGACTAGGATTAGGTACAGTTTTAATGACTGTACTGATGTTACTGTGGAATTATTTTTTGGCGCCGATATTTATGGGCTTTCCTAGAGAAGATGTAGTTAAATTATTAGTGCCAGCATTTTTACCGTTTAATTTGATAAAGGGCGGAATCAATGCTGCATTAACTCTTTTATTATATAAACCCATCATAAACATTTTGCGAAAAGCAAGTGTCGTACCTGATGTTGAAAGCATTGCAGAAGAAGGAACGGCAAAAAAGACAGGTGTTATTATCCTTGCCTTGTTTGTTTTAGCATCCTGTATTCTTATGGTGCTATCGTTACGAGGTATTATCTAAGGAAATATATATTATGAATATTATTGAAGCTAAAAATTTATTGTACAATTACAAGAAATACAATGGCGATAACATAGCTGACACTCTTATTTCCGCAATACATGATCTAAATATACAAATAGAACAGGGCAGTTTTGTTACCATAGCAGGGGAAAATGGTTCCGGAAAATCAACATTTGCCAAAATGATTGTAGCATTGTTATTTCCAACGTCCGGGGCTCTTTATTTAGATGGCAAGAAAATAGAAAAAGAATCTGTACCTTGGAATTTATGTGAAAGTGCAGGTATAGTATTTCAGAACCCGGATAATCAGATTATCTCTTCAATTGTTGAAGAAGATGTGGGTTTTGGTCCTGAAAATCTTGGAATACCTTCAAAGGAAATTCTAGAAAGAGTTTGTAATAGCTTGAAGGATGTGGGAATGTTAGAATACCGTTATTGCAGCCCGAATCAGTTATCAGGAGGGCAAAAGCAAAAAATTGCAATAGCAGGTGTTTTAGCGATGCAGCCTAAATGCATTATTTTAGATGAGCCAACTGCAATGCTTGATCCTCAAGGGAGAGCACAAGTGATTCAAACCATTAGAGATTTAAATAAAACAAAAGGAATCACTATAGTCCTTATAACCCACTATATGGAAGAGGCAGTTTGTTCTGATAAGGTATATGTTATGCACAAAGGGGCTATAGTTCTCAGTGGTCCACCGGATGAATTGTTTGAAAGAACAGATGATATTGAACAATATGGTTTGGAGGTACCACAGGTTACGTTATTAGCCAATAAATTAAAAGAGGCTGGATTACCTATTGGTAAAGGGATAATAACCGAAGAACAATTGATTAATGAGATAATGCAAAAGGCAGAGCAATGTTTATGTAGGCACTAAGTCGGTCTCAGATGTTGGAGTGATTCAAATGATACGCTTAGAAAATATTTTTTATTCATATGACGATATTTCAGGAAATACGTTATTTACGCTTGATAATATTAACCTAACGATTGAGAGGGGCGAGTTTATCGCAATTATTGGGCAGACGGGATCTGGAAAATCTACATTAGTTCAGTTAATTAATGGATTAGAAGTTGCAAAAGCAGGTACTGTAAAATATCTTGACCAAAATATTTATGATAATGATTACGACCTATATAAACTTAGAAAAATGGTAGGGGTTGTTTTTCAATATCCTGAAGATCAACTTTTTCAACTTGATGTATTATCGGATGTATGCTTTGGTCCTCTAAATTTTGGTCTTGCTCATGAAGAAGCTGTAAAGAAAGCAAAAGAAGCATTGAAAATGGTTAGTCTGGATGAAATGTATTATCAAATGTCACCATTTGAGTTGTCCGGAGGCCAAAAACGCCGTGTTGCTGTTGCTGGGGTTCTTGCAGCTGACCCTGAGGTGTTAATTCTTGATGAAATAACAGCTGGCTTAGACGCTAAAGGGAAAAAGGAGATATTATCTCTGATAAAACGATTGCATCAGGAAAAGCAAATCACAGTAATTATGGTATCCCATAGTATGGAAGATGTTGCAAACTATGCAGATCGGGTTGTTGTTATGGAAAAGGGTGCTATTGTTTTAGACGATACTCCAAGGAACATTTTCAAACAATATGAAACATTAGTGAGGATAGGTTTAACAGTACCGAGAGTAACCAGTGTTTTAAATCATCTAAAAGATAGAGGGTTGGATGTTGACACTTCTGCAATTACAATAGAGGACGCAACAAAAAGCATTCTTTCAGCGCTAGGCGGTGGTGCCTGTGAGTAAAGGGTTGACATTCGGCCGTTTTTATCCATCTATTTCTGTATTACATCAATTAGACCCACGCGTAAAGCTCATTTCTACTTTGATGTTCTTAGTAGAACTGTTTGTTTTCAATAGCCTCACATGCTATATTATGTCAACTGTTTTCTTGGCGGTTATTATTGCCGCAGCAAAGATTCCATTGAAATTTATCCTTCGTGGTTCCAAATTTATTTTAGTTGTTATTTTATTTACATCAACAGTTAATCTTTTCATTATTGATGGCGATACACTTGTAAGTATTGGCAAACTTCATATAACAAATAAGGGTTTAAACACGGCTATATTAATATCAGTACGATTAATGTATATTTATATATCTTCAAGTATTATGATGATTACGACGTCACCAAATAATTTAACAGACGGTATGGATAAACTCTTGGAACCACTAAAGAAAGTCAAAGTGCCTGTCCACGACTTATCAATGATCACATCTATAACATTAAGATTTATTCCTGTTTTATCGGATGAAGCCACAAAAATTATAAAAGCACAAACTGCCAGAGGGGTAAACTTTAGAACCAAAAACATCATTAAAAGAATAAGGAATTACATACCCATTATGATTCCAATGTTCGTATCATCATTTCGACGGTCAAATGAACTTGCAATGGCAATGGAATCTAGGGGATATCGTGGTGACAATGGACGTTCTAAAATGAGACCCCTTTGCTATCAGAAAAATGACATTATAGCTTATTTTATACTTTTATTTTTTCTCGTAGCACAAATTGTTGTTAAAACATTCAATTTATGAGAATCGTGGGCTTATACAAGAGTATTAATTTCATTATAAATATAGGTGAGGACGGAAGGTTGGAGGCAGAATGTACACATTACTGATCAATGGATGTGGGTATGTAATTCAATCTTCTATTTGCCCAGATATTCCTCATACTGTGAAGTAAAGTACTGTATCTTATGAGTAACTTTTTTAAGATGATTATGCATTTCCTCAATCTGACTCTCTACGGTCTTTTTATGCTCCATGAGCATTTCACAGCGCTGCTTCAGAGTTTCATTTCCCTGAGTGCTCAGTGACACAAATTCCCTAATCTGCTTAATAGACATTCCTGTATTCTTGAGGCAGCAGATAAGACCCAGCCATTCAAGGTCTTCTTGGGAGTACCGACGTATTCCGCTTTCACTTCTGGATACATTAGGAAGCAGTCCTTCCCTTTCATAATAGCGTAAAACATGGGCTTTTAAATTTGTCTTTTCCGATACTTGCTTTATAGAATAGTCCATTGTATATTCTCCTGTGATTTTAAAGTTACTATTGACTTAAAGTTTACGTTAAGGTTTACAATTTTAATTATACTTAAAACATTATGCCTCATCAACAGCTAATAGAAGGGGGGGTAAAATAATTAAGGTGAAAATCAGTATAATAATATTTGAAAAAACAATCGTAAGAGAGAAAGGAAAATGACTATGCTAAACTTTGATATGCATCTACCCACACGTATTATATTTGGTAAGGATACTCAAAAGGAAATAGGAAGTTTGATTAAACCGTATACAAAAAAAGCACTTTTACACTATGGCGGAAATAGTATCAAGAAAAGCGGATTATACAATCAGGTGGTTTCTTCTCTGAAGGAAAATAACATAGAATTTGTTGAACTGGGGGGTGTAGTTCCCAATCCCCGTTTGTCTATGGCTGAGGAAGGAGCAGAACTTTGTAAAAAAGAAGGCGTAGACCTGATACTTGCAGTTGGAGGAGGAAGTGTAATTGACTCTGCTAAGGCAATAGCAATAGGTGCATGCAATGATGATATATGGAAGTTTTATGAAGAGGGCGGTGAAATAAAAGCTGCTCTGCCCGTTGCCACTATTCTGACAATACCGGCAGCAGGAAGTGAATCCAGCCCTCATACTGTAATTACTAACGAAGAAAAACAGATTAAAAAAGGATATGGCAGCAATTATCTTAAACCTGTTATTAGCATAGTAAATCCGGAATTGTTTTTTACACTTCCTAAAAATCAAATTGCTAATGGCGTTGCCGATATGATGAGCCATATTTTTGAGAGATATTTCACAAATACCACTGATACAGACCTTACAGACGGCTTATGTGAAACAACTCTTAAAACCATTATGAAAAATGCATTAATAGTTTCACAAAATCCTGAAAACTATGATGCATGGTGTCAGGTTGGTTTTGGAGGAACTATAGCACACAATGACATACTGGGTCTGGGAAGAGCACAGGATTGGGCTTGTCATGACATGGAGCATGAGCTTAGTGCCATATATGATATTGCACACGGTGCAGGTCTCGCAATTTTAACTCCTGCATGGATGCAATATGTTTATAAGACAAATATTAATATGTTTGTACAGTTTGCTGTTAACGTAATGGGCGTAGAAGGCAGCTATCGTGCCCCTGATGCCATTGTAACGGAAGGAATCTCAAGACTCCGTGAATTTTATAAAAAAATGGGTCTTCCGGCAACTCTCACAGAAATCGGTATAGAAGAAAGCAAGTTCGAGCTTATGGCTAAAAAAGCAACCGGTGAAGCCTATGGAAAAGAGCATTCAATTGGTGGACTCAAGAAACTTAACTGGCAGGATGTACAAGAAATATACAAGCTTGCAAAATAAAAGTTCATGATTAGGAAATAAACCTCAAAAGGCTTGATAATTTAGCCTTTTGGGGTTTTTGTTATAAAACTTGTTTATTTTATCACTAAATTGCAAATAACTAAAACTGATATTTTAGAAAATTTGAATACGGTGATGATGTTATGTATAAAAAAGGCTCCAAAAAGTACGGGTTGAACCAACCCCAAAATACTGCTGAGCAAGCCGGTACTCCTCTTCAATCAAAAAAATTAACCACATCTTTGGAGGAGAATATAGCACTGTTTAAAAGCATGTTTAAGGATGATCAGACTCTTATAACAAGAGAATTTCAGAATAAAACTGTCAAGGAAGCCAAGTGCTGTATTGTTTATATATCTGGAATGATTAATACAGAGGTGGTAAATGAAAACATCATTCAGCCAGTTTTATGTAATAATATGGAAGAGGATATTGATGTTAATAATCTGTTGGATGCCCTGATGAAAAAGGTCATTGTGTCAAACGAGGTTAAAAGCGAAACAGATATCAATAATATGGCCAGCTCTGTAATTTCAGGGGATACACTGCTTCTTTTAGAGGGATATGATAAAGGTTTAATCATTGGCTCCATGGGCTGGGAGAAAAGGTCAATTCATGAGCCTGAATCATCAAAGGTTGTGAGAGGCCCCAGAGAGGGTTTTACAGAATCGTTGATGGTAAACCTTTCATTAGTACGTAGAAAAATCAAAAATCCTGACTTGAAATTCAAGTTCAGAGAATTGGGAGAGAGAACACATACCTCAATCTGTATATGCTATGTGGAAGGTTTGGCAATTGAAGAAGTATTGTCCGAACTTGAACAGCGTTTAAATAAAATAAAAATAGACGGGATTTTGGATTCGGGTTATATCCAAGAGCTTATTAAGGATGCTCCCTATTCTCCCTTTGAGACTGTAGGTGCATTTGAGAGGCCCGATGTTGTAGCGTCCAAGCTTCTTGAGGGGAGAGTTGCAGTTTTTGTTGACGGAAGCCCTTTTGTATTAACGGTACCCTTTCTTGCAGTAGAGAATTTTCAAGCCAGTGAGGACTATTACAATAACTATATTTTCGCAAACATAAATCGTTTAATCAGAGGCTTTACAGCCGTAACTTCTACAACCATACCTGCAATATTTCTGGCTCTAGTGACATATCATCAGGAGATGATTCCGACTCCATTGCTTATAAGCTTTTCTTCCTCCAGACAGGGTGTTCCGTTTCCAACCTCTCTTTCACTGTTTATTATGCTGTTTATATTTGATATTTTAAGGGAAGTTGGTACAAGAATGCCCGGGCCTGTAGGACAGGCAGTCAACATTGTAGGTACTTTGGTTTTAGGGCAAGCTGCGGTTCAGGCAAAGCTGGTAAGCGCCCCGGTAATAATAATTACTGCACTAACGGGAATTACAACATTGATAAACATTAACATAATTGGGTCCACTATTGTATTCCGTACTTTTTATTTGCTGGGAGCTTCATTCCTTGGTATATACGGATTACTGATGTGCGTCATTGTCATGTACCTTCACATGATGAGTATTCGCTCTTTTGGGATTCCATACATGATGAACAGCACCCGGTTTAAAAACCATGACGGGCAGGATGCATGGATTCGTGTACCTTGGTGGGATATGACTCTAAGACCTAAAATCTTTACAAGGGATTTGACAAGACTGGTTTCAAATAAAAAAAGCGGAAATAAAAATAAATGAAAAAATCGAAGAGAGTTTTTATATCCATATTTGTTTTTATTTATTTACTATGTACTGCCGGGTGCTGGAATTACAGGGAATTAGATGACCTTGCCATTGTTGCGGGAGCAGCTATAGATAAAGGAGCTAATGGACAATACACCGTAACAACTGAAGTAGTTGATGTTGATGCTAATAATGATACAAAATCCGAATCAAAACTGGTCTCCATGCATGGAAAAACCATACTGGATGCTATAAGAAACGGAATATCAATTACGGGGAAAAAGCTTTATTGGAGCCATTGCAAAGTCGCGATTCTGAGTAAAGAGATTGCAGAAGAAGGAGTCACTAAGGTTCTTGATGTCTTTATACGGGATGCTGAAATAAGGAATGATGTAAATATAGTGTATTCAAGACAGGATACAGCCAGAGAAATACTTGAAGCACAGGAAACAACCGAAAGTATAAAAGCATTTGCAATTGATAAAGTATTAAAAAACCAGATTAAAATCAGCAAAGCACCAAAAACGGATTTGCTGGATTACAGCATTGAATTACAGACAAAAGGGATTTCAATGGTAATTCCTGCGGTACATCTGGAGGAGGTAAAAGGGAATATGATTCCTCGCGTAGCAGGTGCCGCTATTATAAAAGATGATAAACTGGTGGGTGAATTAGGTGAAGAAGATACTCAAGCCTTGCTTTTCGTAAGGAATGAAGTGAAGGGAGGAGTTCTGGTTGATGACAAGAATGTAGGTTTATCCGCCCCTATATCCATGGAAATATTCAGAAATGAAACAAAGGTGAAACCTGTTGTGGAAGACGGAAAACTTAAATTCAAAGTAAATATACGTGTAACTGTAGGAATAGATGAAATACAAGGAAAAGAAAACTTTGGGGATGAAAATGCAGTAAACAGGCTGGAAGCCAGTACTTCACAGGCAACACAAAAAAAAGTGACAGATTTTATTAAAAAAATTCAGTCAGAGTATGGTACAGATATATTTTTGTTTGGAGATAAGCTCAGGGAAAAGAACGTAAATAAATGGAAAAGCGTGTCGGGTAGGTGGGAAGAGGTTTTTAGAAATTTAGAAGTAGACGTTGATGCAAAAGTCCATATAAAAAACAGTGCTTTAATATACAAAACAATAAAAAGAGGAGATTAAGGATTGATTATTTATATAATTATAGGTTACACGTTTTTGGTTATTTTTACTTTTATACCTTTGTATAAAAAGAAATTATGGTCTGACTTCTGGGTAAACACCATTCTGGGAGTACTCTCATTGATTATGGCGGTCTTAATCTCCTTTAATGTCAATATCCCCAGTCCCGCCAAGCCTTTAGAGCATTTTATTACTTTAATACTGGGAAAGTAGGTTTTTGAATGGGTAAAGAGCAAATATCTGATAAGGAAGCAATGCTTTTAATATTGATGTTTATAATCGGTACAACTATGATTTTAGGCGCAGGGGTAAATGCTAAAAATGACGCATGGATTGCAGGGATTGTTGCCACGATTTCCTTTCTTCCGCTGCTCTTTATATATTCAAGGTTACTGTCGCTTTTTCCGGGAAAGGATATATTTGATATTTTTAGTATTCTATTTGGAAGAATAGCCGGTAAGATTTTATCTGCCATATACATATGGTATAGCTTTCATGTGGGAGGCCTTGTACTGAGGAATTTTGGAGAATTTGTAAATGTAATAGCTTTGCCGGAAACCCCTTTATTTATTTCCTTGCTATGCTTAGGATTGGTGTGTATTATTGCTGTCTACTTAGGAATTGAGGTAATAAGCAGAACTACGGCTATTTTTGTACCTTTAGTTATTTCTATTATATTTTTTGTTGTGATATTGGGAATTTCCCAGCTCCGGCTGAATTACCTCCAACCTGTACTTGGAAATGGGTTAACTCCGGTGCTGACCAGTGCCTTTTCAACGTTTTCCTTCCCTATGGCTGAGACTGTTATTTTCCTTTGTATTTTTACATCTCTTCAAACTAGAAAGTCGCCTAAAAGGGTATACCTTTGGGGAACTTTTATTGCAGCCGCTATTATTATCATAATCACAATAAGGAATATAACTGTACTGGGGAATCTGGTAGGCAGTTTTTATTTCCCGTCATATGTAGCTGTCAGCAGAATTAGAATAGGAAATTTTATACAGGGGGTAGAAGTAACAGTATCCTTTATATTTATATTCTCTGTTTTTGTAAAATGTACGGTATGCCTGCTGGCAGCTTGCAGAGGAATAGCCAAAGTGTTCAATTTAAAGGATTACAGGTCAATTGTAATTCAAGTAGGATTGCTTATGATTTACTTTTCATATACTATTTACCATACTATAATAGAAATGAGCTACTGGGCCTTTAAAATCTATCCCTACTATGCATTTCCAATGCAGGTGGTAATACCTGTTATTACTTGGACTACTGCTGAAATAAAAAAATCCAGAAACCTCTTAAATATAGGCAAATAATTAATGAAAAAATATTATTTTAAGATATAATATACTTTGAATTTAAATTAAATCAATTTTGAGAGGTGCACAAGTGAAAAAAATAACTATCCCTTTATTATGTGTTCAATTATGTCTGATTGCCATGATACTGTCCTCGTCAGGACTTGCCATGCCCAGGCTGGCTGAGGAACTGGGATTTACGTCAGTGCAGCAGGGGAGTATGGTAAGCATTCAGTTTTTGGGATTTACACTGGGAGTTTTAATTGGAGGAACTCTTGTGGACAGCTATGGAGGACTAAAGATATTAAGAGCTGCTTTTGCGGGAGTGGGGGCAGCAACCTTAATATTCGGCTTATCAAGGTATTATGCTATGACCATGGCAGGGATATTTTTTATAGGATTTTTCGGTAGTATATGTCAGAACGCAATTGTATCTCTCACAACATCATATGATACAAAGAAGGCAGACACTAACATAACATTTATAAATGTTTTCTTTACCTTAGGAGCTGTGATAACACCTCTTATGCTTCTGGTGTTCACGGTCTTTTTTGGAGTGTGGAGAATTACATACTACATTATCGGCATATTATTTTTAGGTATGGCATTGTATACCTTAAAATACAATGCTCAATCAGAAATAAAAACAGCTTCTCTGAAGAATACTTTAAAGCAGTACAAGGTTGCATTTACAAGACCGTTAAATTTGGTAGTACCTTTGACACTATTTTTATATGTTGCGGCAGAAACGGGACTTTGGGGGTTTGCACCAATGTTTTTTGAAAGCCGTGGCTACGGAAAGATTTCAGGAATTGCCGCAAGTATTTTCATATGGGCTGCTATGTTTGTGGGGAGAACTCTTTCGGTTAAGCTGATTAAAAGGTTTGATATGGTCAGGATATTACTGGTACAAGGATTAATGGCAATACTATCCTTGGTTATGGTTATCTTTTCAAATCAGGGTATGGCAATATTCTGGATAGCGCTTGCAGGATTTTCGTGCGCACCTTTTTATCCTTTGCTTATTATTTGGATTACGAGGCTTACAGGGGAAAAAAGCAGTACAATGCTGGCGTTTAATATGGGAGCCGGAGCATTGGGACCTGTGGTAATGGGTATCTTTACAGGAATGATAGTAAGCAGATACGGAAGCATTTATACTACTGCCGTACCGTCCTTTGCAATGCTGCTGGCTGTTATAATACTGTTTATGTTCAGAAATCGAAAATCAGAACATTATATTGATTAAGGAGAAATGTAGATGGAGAAGGGTGTTAGAATTACAAATCCAAGATATCAGCAGATTGCTGCCGATGTTGCTTCTAAAATTGCAAGCAAATCCTATTCGGTAGGAGAAAAAATATATGCGCGGTCTTCCATAGCAAGTCAATACGGAGTATCCGCTGAAACAGCAAGGCGTGCCATATGCGTTTTGACTGATTTGGGGATAGTAGAGACTGAAATTGGAAATGGCGTAATAATTAAGTCCTATGAAAAAGCTGTGGATTTTGTTAGGCATTACCATGAAATACAAACAGTAAATAATTTGAAAAAGGATATTCAGGACAGCATGGAACGGCAATCAAAAGAATTACAATTTTTTAATGATTGCCTGTCAAAGCTTATAGAGAAGACAGACCGTTTTCGCTCCATAAATCCTTTTACACCATTTGAAATAGAGATTACTCAGAATACTCCGTATTTAAACCGAACAGCATCTGAAACAAATTTCTGGCACAAGACAAATGCAACAATAGTTGCTATCAAAAGAGAAACTAAGCTATTGCTGTCCCCCGGACCGTATGCAATATTTTTATCAGGAGATATAGTATATTTTATAGGGGATGAAAATTGTTTTGAAAGAGTACAAAAATTCTTATATCCATAAAATTTCAATATAATAATGTTTCTGAATAAAACCTCCATTGTAAAAGTTAATACAATAGGAGGTTTTTTTGGGCAATTTGACAAAAGTGACAACTTAAATGTATAATAAAGTTGTCACTAGAATTTGATTGGGAAAGGAAGGCAAAATGATTCGATTTGAAAATATATCAAAAAAATATAAAGATAAAACTGTACTAAAAAACATTTCTCTGGAAATTGAAAAAGGCCAATTGGTTTCATTTATCGGAGAAAGTGGCTGTGGCAAGACAACTACTTTAAAAATGATTAACCGCCTAATCAAACCTTCATCAGGAAAGATATTTATAAATGGAGAGGATATAGAAAAAAAAGATATTATAAAGCTGAGAAGAAATATGGGATATGTAATTCAACAAACAGGCTTATTTCCTCATATGACAATAAAAGAGAATATTGAGCTGATTCCTAAGGTTCAGAAAAAAGATGCTACGGAAATAAAAAAACGCACTTACGAATTATTAGAAATGGTAGGCATGGAATCAGAAGATTTTCTTGACAGGTATCCATCAGAAATAAGCGGTGGCCAGCAGCAGAGGGTTGGAGTAGCAAGAGCATTTGCCACAGACCCGGAGATTATACTGATGGATGAGCCATTTTCGGCACTTGACCCAATGACTAGAGTCAGCCTGCAAGATGAGCTTATAAATATACAGTCATCCATAAAAAAGACAATAGTCTTTGTTACACATGATATGGACGAGGCAATCAAGATATCGGACAAGATATGTATTATGAAAGACGGAGAGATACTACAATATGATACACCTGAAAATATATTAAAAAATCCAAACAATGAATTTGTGTCAGAATTTGTAGGAAAAAACAGAATATGGGCTTCTCCTGAATTTATAAAGGCAAAAGATATTATGATTGATACTCCGATAACCTGTCATAGTAATATGACACTTCTCAGATGTATTGAGAGAATGCGTAAAGAAAAGGTGGACAGTCTGCTGGTAATTGAAGAGAAAACAAAAAGGCTGATAGGTATAGCAAGTGCAAGGAAGATACAAAGTCAGAGTGACCGTACAATAAATGTTGGAAATATTATGTCTACTAAATTTCCAAGTGTCCATGAAGATGACTCAATTATAGATATTTTAAAAATAGTTGACGAAAGGCATGCATCCGCAGTCCCGGTCCTCAGCGAAAGCGGAAAACTTATGGGATTGGTAACTAAGAGCAGCCTTGTTACTACTCTGAGTCAGCAGTACTTGGATATGGAAAATTTGGAGTAATTTATTTAGAAAAGGAGGTTTTATATGAATTTTATTGATTATTTAGTACTAAATAAAACCCAAATACTGAATCTTCTTGTTGAGCATGTTAAGCTTACAGTAATTGCTGTAGGATTTGCCATAATGTTGGGTGTACCACTTGGAATATTAATTAGTTATGTAAAAAAATTAAATAGACCGGTATTAGGTTTTGCTAACGTAATTCAGGCAATTCCAAGTATGGCTCTGCTTGGATTTTCCATTCCCTTTTTAGGGATAGGTACACTTCCTGCGGTAGTAATGGTAATACTGTATTCTCTTTTACCTATTATTAAAAATACGTTTACGGGAATACAGAATATTAATCCGCTGACACTGGAGGCTGCCCGTGGAATAGGTCTTACGAAATTTCAGATATTAACAAAAATACAAATTCCTCTGGCATTGCCTGTAATAATGGCAGGAGTCAGAATTTCAGCGGTAACGGCAGTTGGACTGATGACCATAGCTGCGTTTATTGGTGCCGGAGGACTGGGCTTTTTAGTTTTTTCGGGTATAAGAACAGTAAATAACAACCAGATTCTGGCAGGTGCTATTCCTGCATGTCTGCTTGCGCTTTTGGTGGATTATCTTGTAGGCTTGATTGAAAAAATGGTTACTCCAATCAGTCTGCAAAAAAATAAAAAATCCAAAGAAAAGCAAAGGAAGGAAAGAAGGTATAATAAAATAGTATTGTCACTGGCGGGACTTCTGACAGTTATTATTATATTTTCAACCATAATTTCCAGCTTAGGAAGTGACGGAAAAGTAATACGTATTGCGGGAAAAGATTTTACTGAGCAGCATATACTTGTAAATATGTTTGCTGACCTTATTGAAGAAAAAACTGATTTGAATGTAGAAAGGAAAGTAAATCTGGGAGGAACTCAGGTGTGTTTTTCAGCTCTCAAGTCAGGAGATATTGATTTATACTTTGACTATAGTGGTACGGCATATGGAGACACCTTGAAGTATCCGCCCATATCAGATATGAAAAAGGTATATAATACCGTCAAAAAGGATTTCAAAGAAAAGTTCAATATCAGTGTACTAAAGCAAATGGGCTTCAACAATACCTATGTTCTTGCAGTTACAAATGAAACATCTAAAAAATATAATTTAAAGTCAATTAGTGACATGGCAAGGGTAGCCCCAAATTTAACAGTAGGAACAACCTTGGAATTTCTTAATCGGGAAGACGGACTTTTAGGAATTACAAAAAAGTATAATTTTAAATTTAAGGATGCCAAAGGGTTAGACGGTTCTCCAAGGTATACAGCGTTAATAAATAAGGAAACTGATGTAGTGGACGCGTTCTCTACAGATGGATTACTTAAGAAATTTAATCTTGTATCATTAGAGGATGACAAGAATTTCTTTCCTCCATATTATGCAATTCCTTTGGTAAGAGAGGAAATAATCCAAAAGTATCCTGAAATAGAGCCTGTGATTGAAGAATTGGGAGACATTCTTACAAATGAAGTTATGATAGAGCTGAATTATAAAGTTGATGAGCTTCAAAAGGAACCGTCAGCAGTAGCAAAAGAATTTTTAATTGAAAAAGGATTAATATAATATTTATATAAATATTATAAAAGTAAAAGCCATTGCAAAACATATTAATGTATTGCGATGGCTTTTGTTGTGTATTAAGTACAAAATTCACTTATATGTATTAATATAATAAAACCTATAAACTTACTAACATATAAAGTGGGATACCATAACAAGGCTTACCGAGGAAAAAAGCAGTACCATGCTGGCTTTTAATATGGGAGCCGGAGCATTGGGGCCAGTGGTAATGGGTATTTTTACAGGAATGATAGTAAGCAGATACGGAAGCATTTATACTACTGCCGTACCGTCCTTTGCAATGCTGCTGGCAGTTATAATACTGTTTATATTCAGAAATCGAAAATCAGAACATTATATTGATTAATTTTTGGTACAATGATACTATTTAGGATATAAAAACCAAGGAGGTTGGACATGAAAAAGATATTAGCATTAGTATTGAGTGTGTGTCTCGTTTTATCTGTGCTGGCTGTTCCCGTAACGGCTGCATCAACAAAATTGACATCTTCGGAACTTAACATAATAAAGGCATATCAAAAGACCCTTGAAACAAAAAATCTACAGTATATGAACAGTTACAAGTATAGCGGTGTTAACTACAAGCTGCTGAGCATACCAAACGGCTCAACGGCAAAAATACTTACTCCACAGTATTCAAAGGGTTACGATTCAAAACAGAAGCTGAATACGGCTAACCTGCAAGGCTTGCTGGTAATCAGCAATAAGACTGCATTAAATGTTTCTAATATTAGCGCAGGTGTTTATCTTAAAACAAAAAACAAGAATACATACGCTTATAATGCAGTTGCTACAACCACAAAGGCTATTCAGGTAAAAAGTCTTAACGCCAGTCAGAAAACTGAGGTTAAGAAATATTTAACCTCCATGTACGGAGAAAAGACCGCAAACAACCTTATTAATCCTTCAACAGTTCTCGGAAGTATTAATAACCCGGTTCCATTGAATCAGAAATATACCTGGAGCGAAACAAAGGACTTTCTAAGTGACAAAATATCAGCAACCTTCTCAATGACGGTTAAAAGCTTTAAAAAGGTGACAGTGGCTGAACTTGGGCAAATGGGAATTAATACAAAGGACAGAGCTGACCATGAATATGCCGTATTAGACGTTCTGTGGGAAGTTCAAGATGCCAAGCTAACCAAGGTTAAGGGAGAAGGGTCGGCTTATCTTAGTGTGGGATGGGAACCGAACATATGGGGAGTAAAAACCTCTGACAAGGCATCAATAATAGGGTCTATGGATTATGGCTTTGATGGAAGTCTGGATAATGCTATTGATAAAGCTGTAGAGTTCAAAAAAGTAACTCCCGGTGTAACAGAAGCATTTACTGCTGAAGGTAAAGTCATTATAGACCTGTACAAGAATAAAACAAACTATTTCGTTATGCAGAATGAACAGATACGAGATAAAGATTATGATGCAAGTTTTATATATTTTAAATTGCAATAAATCAGTAATATAATCTAAGAGGAAAAGGAATACTTCACAAAGGAGGTATTCTTTTTTTATACTTAAAAGGTCTTGGTACAACATCAAATCACCAGAAAACAAAATTCTGGCATATAAAACATATAAAATATATAATTCGTATAAATTAAAATAAATTAATTTTTAATTTTATAAAAAAGGTATTGACTAAAATTAAATTTGGTTTTATTATATTAATATAACAAAACCTATAAACTTACTAGCATATAAAGGGGGATACCATATATGAGCAGAAAACTTAGTTTTGACACATTGCAGGTTCACGCAGGACAGGAAGTAGATCCGGTTACAAGGTCAAGAGCAGTACCTATCTACCAGACAACATCATATGTATTCAAAGACGCAGATAATGCAGCAGACTTGTTCGGTCTGAGGGACTCGGGAAATATTTATACAAGAATTATGAACCCTACAACAGACGTATTTGAAAAAAGAATTGCAGCACTCGAAGGCGGTACCGCAGCCCTTGCAGTTGCATCAGGTTCAGCTGCAATAACATATTCAGTATTGAATATTGCAGGAGTGGGAGACGAGATAGTAGCTGCCAACACCTTGTACGGAGGAACTTACAACCTTTTTGCGGCAACCTTGCCAAGATACGGAGTAAATACCACATTTGTAGATCCTGATAACATTCAGAATTTCGAAGACGCTATTACTGACAAAACAAAAGCACTGTACATTGAATCAATAGGTAACCCAAATGCAAATCTAATCGATATTCAAGCTGTAGCAGACATTGCACATAAGCATGGTATCCCTCTTATAGTTGATAACACCTTTGGCTCACCATATCTGGTAAGACCTATAGAATTCGGTGCAGACGTAGTAGTACATTCTGCAACAAAATTCATAGGCGGGCACGGAACTTCAATTGGCGGAGTAATCATAGACGGAGGAAAATTTGACTATTCTGCCGGCGATAAATTCCCAGGGTTTACTACACCTGATGAAAGCTACCACGGGGTTGTATACAGCCAGTTAGGAGAGGTGGCCTTTGTAACAAAAGCCAGAGTTCAGCTCCTTAGAGACACAGGCGCAGCTATCAGTCCTTTTAACTCATTCTTGTTTTTGCAGGGACTTGAGACATTATCACTAAGGCTGGAAAGACATGTAAACAATTCAAAAAAGATTGCACAATATCTAGAAAAGCATCCTTTGGTGGAAAAAGTAAACTATCCAAGTCTGGAAGGAAACAAATACTTTGAACTGGCACAAAAATATTTTCCAAAAGGCGCAGGCTCCATATTTACTTTTGAAATAAAAGGAGGCCTTGAAGCAGCAAAGAAATTTATAAACAGCTTGGAGATATTCTCATTGCTGGCAAACGTCGCAGATGCTAAATCTCTGGTAATACATCCTGCAAGCACTACTCATTCCCAGCTTTCAGAAGAGGAGCTTGTAAAGTCAGAAATAACACCCGGAACAATCAGACTTTCAGTAGGTATTGAAGATTCTGATGATTTGATATATGACATAGAACAGGCACTGGAGAAAATCAAGTAAGAAGCAATATTTGCTAGCAGTTGACTTTTCCTTATTGAATAATATAATTTATACTATGCACTTTTTTTACATTTTATTTATTTAATTGATGGAGGTCAATATGCCAATCAGAATCCCTGACAACCTACCTGCGGTGGAAACCCTGAATAGTGAGAACATATTTGTCATGTCTGAGGACAGGGCATACCATCAGGATATAAGACCGCTAAAAATTGCAATATTAAATATAATGCCGACTAAAATAACCACAGAGACGCAGCTGCTCAGACTTCTTGGAAACACACCTCTTCAGGTGGAAACTGCACTGCTGCGTCCTGCGTCCCATATGTCAAAGAATACTCCTGAGGAACACCTTGAAACTTTTTATAAAACCTTTGATGAGATACAAGGAGAGCATTTTGACGGACTGATTATCACAGGAGCACCTGTTGAACAAATGCCCTTCGAGGATGTAAATTATTGGGAAGAACTTGAACGTATAATGGATTGGAGTAAGAATAACGTATACTCTACACTGCACATATGCTGGGGGGCACAGGCGGGCCTGTATTATCACTACGGTGTACCAAAACGTGATTTGCCTAGCAAAATGTTTGGTGTATTTGAGCACACGAAAATAAAAGAGCATGTCAAACTTTTAAGAGGCTTTGACGATGTGTTTTTCGTACCACATTCCAGACATACGGAGATTACCCATGAAGATGTAGCAAGGATTGACAAACTGGAAATACTGGCTGAATCAAAAGAAGCAGGTGTATATCTGGTAGCATCAAAAGATGGACGGCATATTTTTGCTACAGGACATTCGGAGTATGATCCCTACACACTGAAACTTGAGTATGAGAGAGATGTAGAAAGGGGTATGGATATAGAGGTTCCCAAAAACTACTTCCCGGGAGATGATCCCACAAAGGAGCCTATTGTAAGATGGAGAGGCCATGGAAACCTTTTGTTTTTAAATTGGCTGAACTATTATGTATATCAGGAAACACCGTATGATTTTACTAACATAGGAAAGTAATAAAAATGAATTAAATGCCTTGAGCACCTGAAAGGGTGATAATCATAACCTTTTGACAGGCATAGCATGTTACGACTCGATAACTGTGCCAGGGGGAGGGCCGGTACAGGACTGGTGGTAGTCACTCGGTGCTCAAGGCTAAATAGACATTTGTCTATCTACTTTACATAATATTATATTTTGTATAAAATGTTACTGTTTTAAATTACTATTTCCTCTTATTTTTTGAATACTTCTTAAAACTGCATCCTTGGAGTTTCCCCAAGGTGCATCGTTATACCTGTAGTCAAATTTCTTTGTGAACCAATCAACTTCCTTTTCTACTCTGTTCAAATTGGTAATTTGCATTTCCATGAGCTTTTTAGTAAATATTGCTGTCTCACTTGTATTAAGATATTTTTTTGTGGACACAAGCAATTGTTTTAAATGTTTGAGGCAAAAACCCTTTTTAGAATCAAAAACCTCTCTGAAATCAGGTTCCCTGAAATACAAATAAAAAATAACATCAATATATCTGTCCATTGTATGCTCAAGCTTACTGCATATTGAACAGCTGTGCTCTATTTTATCAAGCTCACCAACCAGCTCCTGCACCAATTTATCCGTTTCAGTCTGCTTTGATGAAATTTTATTTGAAATATTCTTCATAAGCCCGGAATTAGCGTCCTTTTCCAGTGATGCGACACGTGCGTTAAATATGTTCTGAAACTTTTTGTTTTTTTCCTGCATAAAGGTATCAATCATGAGAGCAAGACCAAGACGGTTAGCCTGACTATTGAACATGGCCTCAAAATGGTCCTTGCAAAACCCTTTTTCATTTGTCTCCTGTCTCATATCGGGTTCCATCAGGGACGGGCCCAAAGCATATTCTATACATTCATTCTCCAGCTTCTTTTCCAGAACGCAAAGGGGACACTCGCAGTCCTCTGCAAAAGCATCCGACACAGGTATTGTATATATTTTTTCCTTCATAGTAACCTCCGATATAATATGAAAAGTGAAATACACGGTTTTTTCAAATTATATCATATTTATCCCACACATAACCATTGATATTCCCGCCTGTAATCAATATCCTTAATATATTGTTTTGTTGATTATATAGAGGGTACTATTGTAAGGGGGGAATGAAAATGGAATATAAAGGCTATACACTGGATGCTTCCAATGGAAATATTTATGTAAAAAATGTTAAGGACTTCAATTTAACACACATATTCGAATGCGGACAGTGTTTCAGATGGATAAGACAGGAGGACGGAAGCTATAAAGGAATAGCGGGAGGCCGTCTGGTAAATGTAAGCTATGATAACGAGATTCTATGTATAACTAACTCAGGAGAACAGGATTTTAAGAACATTTGGTATGAATATTTTGACCTTGGTACTGATTATTCAAAAATCAAGGCTAGCTTAGAGCAGGATGAAATAATGAAAGAGGCCATAAAAACCGGCTGGGGCATACGTCTTTTGAAACAGGATTTCTGGGAAATGCTAATCTCATTTATAATATCCGCCAATAACATGATACCAAGAATAATGAAAACAGTAGACACTCTTTCTGCTTTAAGAGGTAAATGTATTGATTCACAGCAGGAGGCATACAGTTTTCCTGATGTTGAAACACTTGCAAAAATGTCATTAGAAGAAATACAGCAGTGTAAGGCAGGCTTCAGATGCAAATATATTCACAAGACAGCTGCCTTAATGGCACAGGGTATTATAACAGAAGATAATTTAAGGGGCATGGATACAGCTTTGGCACGTAAGGAGCTGATGAAGCTTCCCGGTGTGGGGCCAAAGGTTGCAGACTGTATATTGCTTTTCAGCGGAATGAAATATGATGTTTTTCCAACTGATGTTTGGGTTAAACGTGTCATGGAGGAACTGTATCTCAAAAAGGAATCAGGTCTAAAAGAGATACAGCAATTTGCCTCAAAGCAGTTTGGAGACCTTACAGGGTATGCACAACAGTATTTATTTTATCATGCAAGGTTAAATAGAATAGGTATGTCGAAATAAAAACATTAGCGGAACTTTTTAAAAGCCACTTCAATATTATGTAATGTAAAGGAACTAGTGTAGGTATAGGATATTATGAATTGGAGTGGATTTTATGAAGTATATTGCAGTGTTAGAATCTGGAAATTACGTGTATAAGCTGAATTCAGAGCTTGAAAAAAAAGGATATGATTTTGAAGTTATGTCTACTCCGTGCAGTGTTGCCAAAGGTGGATGTGGGCTTTGCCTTAAATTTCCAGAAGAATTTCTGGAAGTAATAAAGGCTGAAGCCGCTCGTATCAACACTCCTGTAAAGGAAGTGTACAGAGTTGTTTCGGGGTTTTCGAAGAACAAGTATGAAAGAGTATATTAGACAAATTATAAGGGAGAAAACAGTCGCTATTAAAGGATATATTATTTAGATTCTATTTTACATGAATCGGAACCAATGTTATAATAAATCCATCGAAAGCAGTCCTGTATGGGACTGGTGAACTTTCAAAATTGTATAACAGTTATCCTGAAATGAGCGAGTAAAACCTTTATTTTGAACCTACATCTTTCATAAGGGAGTCTGCTGTCTGGTATACGATGTCAGGCCTTATGTAATTCCGACACACGGCGTGAACGTTGTGCAACGGCGGAGGAAGGCTGAATATACCACCGGGACACCCACCTAGCTTTGGGCTAGGTGTCAAAATACTGGGGACGCCATTTTGGGACTAACTCAAAGTGACGAGGGGCATTACGATGCCCCTTTTACTTACCCTTTTTTCTTTTTAATTTCCATATTCCTTTGAAATTTTTAAGCAAGTGCACCTTTTTTTTAGCCCTATCATCAAATAGACGTTTCATTTCTTCTCTGGATTTTGGGAGAGTGGTAAAGGATTGAGGATAGGGATTGGCAGAACGCTTTATATTGTGTTTTGGGGCTTCTGCGTAAGTATTTATGTTTTCCTGTAACGGTTCCACGTTCGGTTTACTCGGTTTTATGCCTATCATTATTTTAGATATTTCTTTCATAAGTGAATGTTCCATATTATGTTGACTTGACTCAAGGGCTTTAATATTATTAAAAATAATATTTTGGGCTTCTTTTAAATCTGCTACCTGTCTTTTCAGTATCTTAAGCTCCGTTGTTATAATACCTCTCATTTCATCTGTGCTAAGACCGCTTTCCAAATCTACGGAATCATGTGTAAACATTAGCTTAAAACCGTTTACAAATGTGGCCGGTATTTCGTTTGCCTGAACATGCTCATATGGGCTGTTTGACTTGTATCTGACACAAATATGCTGCCTTGACAAAGATGTGTTTTTGGAGGATCTTGTGAAACTGGCTCCGGAGTCGTTTGATATAAATGAATTCAGAGAATCATCCTTTATGTAATATATCACCAGGCTGCTCTTTACAGATAATATTGAAAAATTGGAAATAGGAGTACCCGAAGTTGCCAGAATACTTTCAGATGTCCACATATTTCTGTCCGGGATTTTTTGCTGATATACTAATTGAAACTGTTTATCTTGTTTTCTCACATAACAGATATGGAAGATACCATTTCTGTCAACTACTATTTTTGGATTCTGACTGTTTGAGGAAAACATGGTGATTTGTGAATACTCACTCCAGACCTTGTTAACGGTAGAGTACTTTTTGTAACCTATTTGGTTATTCTTTCCGTCTGATATATGGTAAAAGACATATATGTCATCATTTAAGTCATAAACAACCGTGTAGGGGTTTGGTAGTACGGTTATGTTATCAACTTTTTTTGGCGCAACGGGAACACCGTCGGTTATGGTCTGATAGGACAGCATATATATTCCGTTATGTTCAATTATAAAGAAAATATGCACCGAGCTATTTGCAACAATTAATGATAAATGTTTATTAAATACAGAGTGTGATTTACTGGTAAGGACGGGCATCGCCTTAACCGGTTCATTTTGCTGCATGAAACAGTAAATAATATTACCTTTCTTATCCTGATATATCATATGGAAGCAATCCTTTTCATCAATTTCCACGTAGAATTGCTCAAAGGCCTCCGGCTGAACTACTTTGGGCTCCGACCAGGCTGATCTTTTGGAAAATACGCTGTAACATATTCCCTGATTATTATCATAATAAAAATTCCAGAGCTTGCCCTCGGAATCTTTGAATACAAACTGCTTGTTGTTGGGATTGTACATATTTATCGGCCTCCAATCATTAATATATATGCTTAAAATTAGCCGTTTAGTAACAAAACAAAGTAATCACACATTTATTGAAATAACATAATATGTAATTAAGGGAAATCATCAATCAACTGCAATTAAGGGGGATTTTTATGGGTCAAGATAATGACAGAGTGGTTTCAGGGCTTATTTGTGAGAGAGATCTCAGCAAAATAAGAGAAGCCGTCGGTGTACATGTTGAAAAAATATACGATTCATGTAAGGATAGGGATTGTATAGAAAATGCAAGAGTATATTTTGATCGTCTTACGGAAGCTGAAGTTCGTGCTATCAATGATTCCTTCAACGTTAAAATTAGAACGGCAGAGGTAACTGATGTTATAACGGATATAGAAGCAGTTCCTTTTAAGAGGGGATTTTATGCTGTAGATGTCAAATTTATCATATCTGTAACACTTGATTTCTTTACCAGAATAACTGTGGGTGGCAGGGAAAGAATTCAAATTACTACAGTAGAAGGTGACATATCCTACGACAAGAAAATAATATTATTCGGCTCAGAAGGTGGAGTTAAGATATTTAAATCCCTTTATCAGCCAAGGGCACTGGACATCCAATCAAATTCCGAACTGCAGCAAAGCAACCTACCTTTCTGTAAGATAGAAGTTGCTGAGCCTATTCCGTTAGCTGCAAGAACGAAGAGCTGCTTAGACAAAATGGATGATGACAGAGATATGGATAGAGGGCCCGGTCCTATGCCTGGACCTGTACTTACAAAAAGAGTGTACGTAACAGTAGGATTATTCTCAATAGTTAGTCTTGCAAGAGTTGTACCACTCTTAATACCTGCTTTTGATTTTTCTTATCCGCATAAGCATTGTCCGGCAGGAACAGATGATAACGCATGTGAATTGTTTGATACATTCGATTTTCCATATGATGAGTTCTATCCACCTCAAAAATTTGATTTCCCCGGTGCGACAGAGCAAGAAAGGCTTTTGCTTCAAGATGCGAATGGATGTGAAGACTAGCATAGCAACTGTAAGGCGAAAGAGGAAGGATTTAGTTCCTTCCTTTTTTTATGTGCGCCCAGTATGGGCGCAATCTAACGGGTGAAAGTCCCGAGTGCGGGCTAGTAGTGCCAAGCACATAGCCAAGAGCAAGGGTGTCCTTGGTGACGAGGAATCTGAAGAAAGCTGGAGGCAAACTTCTGGTCTGACGAACAGAAATCACATCAGGCATATTTAGGTCGGGTAAGGCTGCATAACAAGCCGAAGCCCAATAACTACTCGGAGCCTATGGTGTATATGTGGCAGGTAGATGGAAGGAAAGATTGCGCTCTTACCTGGGGAGGTCTCACGGACATGCAGAAACATAAAGTATGAAGCATGATTGAAATAAGATTTATCGTGAGAAGTCAGCCGAGGTCGTAGTACCAGATGAAGTCGACGCCATTTGGGAAGGACTGAACTTTAGGAGGTGAAAGTAAATGAATGTTACCAGAAGTGAATATAAGGACAGACAACCACAAAATAAGGGCTATCTGCAAAAGGTATCTGCGGAACAGAAAGAGTATGCAGAAGCGTCCGCTCACAAGAGGATAACTGAAAACAACATCACCAATACATACCTGTCGACAGATGATTTATTGAAAAAGATATTGGGCAAAGACAATTTAAATGCGGCATTCAAGAAAGTAAAATCCAATAAAGGTGCTGGAGGAATTGATGAAATGGAGGTAGATGAACTTCTGCCGTATCTCAGAGAAAACCGAGAGCAGCTAATTCAAACAATCAGGGATGGCAAATACCATCCTAATCCGGTAAGAAGGGTAGAAATACCAAAAGAAGAGAAAGGAAAAGTGAGAAAGTTGGGTATACCCACTGTTGTTGACCGAGTAATCCAACAGGCAATTTCGCAAATACTTTCACCGATATTTGAAACACAGTTTTCAGAGTACAGCTATGGCTTTAGACCGAAAAGGAGTGCGCATGATGCAATAAACCAATGCCAGAGGAATGTGAACGAGGGGTACAAATATGTCGTAGATATGGACTTGGAGAAATTCTTTGACACAGTGAGCCAAAGCAAGCTGATAGAAGTACTATCAAGAACCATAAAAGATGGCAGAGTAATATCACTTATTCATAAATATCTGAGGGCAGGAGTTGTTGTAAGGCATAAATTTGAGGAAACAGAAGTCGGCGTACCTCAAGGAGGACCACTAAGTCCGCTGCTCAGTAACATAATGCTGAATGAACTGGATAAGGAACTGACCGCGAGAGGACATAAATTTGTCCGCTATGCAGATGATAGTATGATATTCTGCAAAAGCAGGAAAAGCGCAGAAAGAACCCTGAATAACATCATACCGTTTATCGAAGGAAAACTTTTTCTGAAAGTAAACAGAGATAAGACAACGGTTGCACGCTACAAAGAGGTGAAATTTTTAGGATTTGCTTTTTATTGGAGCAAAGGGGAATACAGAGTCAGAATACACCCAAAATCAATCAGCAAGATGAAGCACAAAATAAGAGGACTCACAAGTCGCTCAAACGGCTGGGGAAATGAACTCAGGGCGAATAAACTAAAACAGTATATTCAAGGCTGGATAAATTATTTCAGAAAAGCCGATATGAAAGGCTTGATGAATCAGACAGATGAGTGGATGAGAAGAAGGATAAGGATGGTATACTGGAAACAGTGGAAGAAAATCAAGACAAGAATTAAAATGCTCATGCACTTCGGAATTGAAAAGCAGAAAGCATATGAGTTTGCGAATACAAGAAAAGGCTACTGGAGGATTTCCTGTAGCCCTATACTTAGCCGAACTCTTAATAATGATACTCTAAAGAAATTAGGGTACATCTTCTTTTCGGATTACTATAAACAAGTACGTGTAAACTAGAGAACCGCCGTATACCGAACGGTACGTACGGTGGTGTGGAAGGTCGGTAGCTGAAATAATCAGCTACCTCCTATCCGATTACCCTTTATTCGTCAATGTATCCTTATTTACATAGAAAATTAAAACTGTTAAAATTACTATAGCTGTACAGGATTGTTTTTTTGAAATAGGAATATAATGATTTATAATTTAATTTATATATAAAGGATAAAGTATGAAAAAAGGTCTGATGTATGATGCTAAGTCAATAGCGAGCCGTGACCCTGCTGCAAAAAGTACACTTGAGGTAGTTTTGCTGTATCCGGGTTTTCATGCACTAGTATATCATAGGGTGGCTCATTGGTTTTATAAAAAGAAGAGGTTTTTTATAGCGAGGTTTATATCGCAGTTTGGCAGACATTTTACAGGTATAGAAATACACCCCGGTGCAAAAATAGGCAGTGGCTTGTTTATAGACCACGGAATGGGTGTTGTTATAGGAGAGTCAGCCGAAATAGGGGATAACTGTACAATATACCATGGAGTTACCCTTGGAGGAACTGGTAAGGACAAAGGTAGGAAACGTCACCCCACAGTTGGGAATAATGTACTTATCGGGGCGGGAGCAAAGGTGTTAGGGCCCTTCAATATTGGAGATAATTCAACAATAGGAGCAAATACTTTTGTATCCTTTGAGGTTGAGCCATACTCCACAGTGGTAGGGGTAAAAGGTAGAACCGTTAAAAAGGCAGGCATGAGAGTTGATTGTCCGTCCGAGTCGCTGGATCAGATACACATGCCGGACCCACTGTCACAGGAGATATGCAAACTGGCAAATCGTTTGCAGAATTTTGAAAATAAGATGTGCGACAGCGGAAGGGTGCCGGGTGAGAATTCTCAACCCTTGAATAAAAAGAATGATAATAATACAATTAATAAATAGATGTACATGAGAGGAGAAGAAAATGAAGGTCTACAATACACTTTCAAGGCAAAAAGAAGATTTCAAGCCTATTGATGATAAAGAGGTACGTATATATTCCTGCGGCCCTACAGTTTACAATTACGCACATATTGGAAATCTCCGCACATATGTATTTATGGATATACTCAGGAGGGTTCTGGAATATAACGGCTACAGCCTAAAACATGTTATGAATATTACAGATGTAGGTCATCTTGTTTCTGATGAGGACGAGGGCGAGGACAAAATGATAAAGGGTGCCCGGGAACAGAAAAAGACACCATTGGAAATCGCAGAATACTATACAAACATTTTTATGAAGGATATAAAGGCTCTTAATATACAGGTTCCTGAAATAGTACCAAAAGCAACTGAGCATATTCCGGAAATGTTGGAATTTGTCCATGGTCTTGTTGACAAGGGTTTTGGATACGAAACCAGCGACGGTATATATTTTGACATACAAAAATTTGAAGGATACGGAAAGCTTTCAAGAGCAAACCTTGAAGACCAGATTGCAGGAGCAAGAGTTGAGGTAAATGAAGAAAAGCATCATCCCGCTGACTTTGCTATCTGGAAGAAAGCACCAAAGGAACACATTATGCAGTGGCCAAGCGAATGGGGAATGGGATACCCCGGCTGGCATATTGAGTGTTCTGCAATGGGAAGAAAATATCTCGGAGATACCTTTGATATTCACACGGGTGGAGTTGACCATATACCTGTTCATCATGAAAATGAAATTGCCCAGTCAGAGGCACTTCTTGAAAAGTCGGCAGTAAATTACTGGATGCACGGTGAATTTATGATGGTTAACAACGGTAAAATGTCAAAAAGCCTTGGTAATACCTATACCATAGACAATTTAATGGAAAAGGGCTATGACCCTATGGCATTCAGATATATGTGTCTGAACGCCCACTACAGAAACAAGCTGAACTTTACATGGGAGGTTATGCAGTCGGCGCAGGTTTCCTATGACAGGTTTGTGGAAGGCGTACTTTCGCACAAGGATGGAAAAGAACAACTTGACAGTGCAGTTGTAAAAGAATTCCTCAGTGACTTTGAAGATGCCATAAATGATGACCTGAATATCCCAAAGGCACTGGGAGTGGCTTGGAATGCGATCAGATATGGTAAAAAGTCACAGGAGATATATGAGCTTCTTACTAAAATGAATAAGATATTCGGATTTAATCTTGATAAGAAGAAGGACAGTACAGGTGAGACAGAAATAAGTCCCGAGGTTCAGAAACTTCTGGAAGAAAGACAAGAAGCCAGAGCTCAAAAGAACTGGAAGCGTTCGGATGAAATAAGAGACGAATTAAAGGCGATGGGGTTTGCAGTAGAAGATACTGCAAATGGGCCTAAATTAAAGCTTTTGTAATTTGATAACAAGTAAAATTTATATATTTCTCAAATCCTTTCACACCTTGGGTAAAACCAAGGTGTGTTTTTTTGTCACTCCTTCATATTATGTTAATAGGACATTTTTTTAATCGTATAAAAAGGAGCGATTTAATGAACAGGTTGCAGGAATTTATGGGAATTGTCAGGTCAAAGCTTGGCAGCGGCTATGTTTTTGGAGGGCAGGATGATAAGCCCTTGACAAGGGAGGCCTTGGCACAATTAGTGAAACAGTTTGGGAAATCTCATTACTATTTTAGCAGCTTTTCCGCTGAAAGATGGCTGGGCAAAGAATATTACGACTGTTCCGGACTAATTGTTTATACACTGAGAAAAATGGGGCTTATTGCAAATACTGCAGATTATACAGCACAAGGAATTTATTCTCAGCTGTGCAAGCCCCTGGAAGCAAAGGATTTACAGGCAGGTGATTTGTGCTTTAATAAAACAGGTTCGGGAATAGTTCATGTTGGTGTATTTATGGGGAACGGCAGAATTGTTCATGCAAGAGGGACTTTCTACGGCGTAGTTGAAACACAGCTTTTCCCCACATTTAATACTTTTGGCAGACTCAACTTCTTTGCAGGCGAAAAGCCGGAAGCGGTAATTAAACCCGAGAACTCCATCAAAAAGGTTACAGCCAAAACTACTGTAAACCAACAGCCCTTTGACAATACAGCCGGTATTGGGAGCCTTAGTGCAGGGAGTCTGGTGCACGTTACCGGAAAAACAGACAATGGATGGTATCAGATTAATTTAAACGGGAAAATCGGTTTTGTAAAGGTTGCGGTACTTGATGATTATACTGAACTTGTGAAGGCTATTGCTTTTTTAAGCCAAAGTGCAGGTATTGACAATGTATACTGGTATAATCATGCCGGTGATATTAAATGGCTGGATGTTTGCTTTATTAAAATTGCAAAGGCCTTCGGGGCAAACCTAAACTAGAAGAATTTTTTTAACGTTTATGATATACTTGATTTAATTTATTTTACAACAGGAGAAAATACTTATGACAAAGCTAGTTTCATGGAATGTCAATGGACTAAGGTCGTGTATTGGCAAGGGCTTTTGGGATTTTTTCAAAGAGGTGGATGCGGATATATTCTGCGTTCAGGAAACAAAGCTTCAGGAAGGGCAGCTTGAACTGGAGATTGAAGGTTATGAACATTATTGGAATTATGCTGTTAAAAAAGGATACTCGGGCACGGCTATTTTCACAAAAATAAAGCCTGTATCGTCTTCCTGCGGAATCGGTATAGAGGAACATGACAATGAGGGAAGGGTTATAACTCTGGAATTTGAAGAGTTCTTTCTTGTAAATGTGTATACACCAAATTCCAAGAGAGAGCTTGAAAGACTGGAATACCGCATGAAGTGGGAAGATGATTTCAGGGAGTACCTGAAGCAGCTGGAGCAAACAAAACCTGTTATTATTTGCGGAGACATGAATGTTGCCCATCAGGAAATAGATTTAAAGAATCCGCGTTCAAATAAGAGAAGTGCCGGTTTTACCATGGAAGAGAGAGAGAAATTCTCCCAGCTTCTGGAGCATGGGTTTGTGGATACTTTCAGGATGTTATATCCCGACAAAACAGGAGCTTACACATGGTGGTCATATATGTTCAAATCCAGAGAAAAGAATGCAGGTTGGAGAATAGACTATTTCTGCGTATCGGGAGCATTAAAGGATAGAATTGAAGCTGCTGAAATATACTCTGACACTATGGGTTCAGATCATTGTCCTGTAGGATTGACAATTAAGTGTGAATAATTCAGTAATTTATCCCGTGCTTATTCACATGGTGGATAAGCCTATTTTAAACATATACACAGATTTATACACATTATCCACAGAAAAACATGTCCACAACATAAACACAATGTGGATAACGTGTTAAATATACTCTCATTACGTTATAACTGTGGATAAGTAAGGGTAAATTAATGACAGATAAAAATTGTTTTAACATATGCTACTTTCGTGTATAATAAATATGCATAAAAAGGCATATTAGAGTTGGAGAAAATGAATGTTTGAAGAAACTATACAAAACATGCGCAAAGATTTTGATATTAAACCGATGGACGTGATGAATCTGCAGCCATTGGTTTTAGCTTATATAGGGGATGCGGTTTATGAAGTTTATATACGCACTATGCTTGTTGTAAACAACAAGTCAAATGTAAATATGCTTCATAAGATGTCTGTCAAGTATGTTAAAGCAAAATCGCAGGCAGATATAGTTCACCGTGTTAATGACAGACTGACTGCGGACGAGCAGGATATTGTCAGACGGGGCCGTAATGCCAAATCAGCAACTGTTCCAAAACATGCCGATGTTACAGATTACAGGTATTCTACGGGCTTTGAGGCATTGATAGGATATTTATACCTGATGAATAACTATGAGCGGCTTATGGAAATTTTAAGGTTGGCAATTGAAGAATAATAAATAACGATGAAAGCGTGGATTTAAGAATATGGCAGAATCAAGAAACAGAAGACCCGGCAATGCCCGTTATGATAGAAAGGGCCCCACTTCTGACTTTGGAAGGAAGAATTTTTCGTCAGACAGTAAAAAACGCGGGGGAAAGCCTGAGGAACGCAAGGGTTTCAAGAGTGAACCTGCAAAGAGGACAACCTATGCTGCACCTGTAAAAGATACAGAATTCGAAAATATTGAAAAAGAAAATGCTGTACCCGAGGAAAATGACAAGCTTGAGGGAAGAAACTCCATAATGGAAGCTCTTAAAGCCAACAGGACAATAAACAAGCTGTTTATAGCCAAGGGTGAAAAAGAGGGCTCCATTCGCCAGATTATTGCTATGGCAAGACAAAAAGGAATTATTACTACTGAGGTTGACAAAAGCATACTTGACGGAATGTCTTCAACCAGATCCCATCAGGGAGTTATTGCTTATGTTGCAGTAAAGGATTATGTGGAGGTAGACGATATTCTTGCAGCTGCTCAGGAGAAGGGCGAGCCTCCGTTTATTATTATTTTGGATGAGATTTCTGACCCGCACAATTTCGGTGCAATACTGAGAACTGCCAATGCAGTTGGAGCTCACGGAGTAATTATTCCTAAGAGAAGGGCTATAGGACTTACTTCCACAGTTTCAAAGGCATCAGCAGGAGCGGTTGAGTACGTACCTGTATCCAGAGTAACAAATATTTCCCAAACTATAGAATATCTCAAGAAAAATAATGTATGGGTTGTGGGAACTGATTCTACAGGAGAAAAAGCTTTTTACGAAAGCGACTTGAAAGGCCCAATGGCCCTTGTTGTGGGCAGTGAAGGCGAAGGAATGGGCAAACTTGTAAGAGAGAAATGTGATTTTGTTGTTAATATCCCTATGAAGGGCGAAATCAGCTCATTAAATGCATCTGTTGCAGCAGCTATAGTTATGTATGAGATATTAAAGCAAAGAGGTAAATAAACCCTATAAGGCTTGGTAATGGATTATTTTCGTAGGGCTTGAGGGAGCCGGATATATTCGGTAAAGTAAAGTAACTTGACATATAGGGTGTAGACACTTATAATTTAAAATGAGTGTCTATATCTTTATTTAGTTGTAATTCTTACCATACTTATGTAAGCCAAAATGGGGGCAAGTGTATTGAAAACAAACTTAAAGGCTGAAGTCTATCAAACATATTCTGGTATGGTTGACGAAGATGTAATATTAGAGGCTAGAGCAGGTGATCAACAAGCTCTTGAATACCTTATTAACAAGTACAAAAGCTTTGTTAGGGCAAAAGCCAGAACATACTTCTTGATAGGTGCTGACAGAGAAGACATTATTCAGGAAGGAATGATTGGACTTTTTAAGGCTATCCGTGATTATAAAGGGGACAAGCTTTCATCCTTCAGAGCATTTGCAGAACTCTGTATTACCAGACAAATAATTACGGCTATTAAAACTGCTACCAGACAAAAACATATTCCGTTAAATTCATATGTGTCTTTGAACAAACCCATTTTTGACGAAGAATCCGACCGTACTTTGATGGATATAATCAGTGAGGAAAGTATAAGTGACCCCGAAGAACTGATTATAAACAGGGAAGAATTCCGTGGGATAGAAAATAAGATGGGCGAGATTTTGAGTTCTCTTGAATGGGAAGTTTTGACTTCATACTTGGATGGTAAGTCCTATCAGGAGATTGCCGAAGATTTGGACAGGCATGTAAAATCTATCGACAATGCGTTACAGCGTGTAAAACGTAAATTGGAGAAATATCTAGAAGAACAGAAAGCCTAATTTGGTTAAATTGGCGTTTTCAGTACTGGACTATATAGTCCATAACATGCTATAATACGTTCGTTCTAGTGTCCCGCACGTATGCGGGTGTAGTTCAATGGTAGAACATCAGCTTCCCAAGCTGACAGCGTGGGTTCGATTCCCATCACCCGCTCCAATATATGCTCCCATAGCTCAGTTGGCAGAGCGCATCCATGGTAAGGATGAGGTCATCGGTCCGATTCCGATTGGGAGCTCCAAAAAGAAATACCTTCGACAAAAGTCGGAGGTATTTCTTTTTGTGTGCTCTGGCGGGCAGAACCTGCGAAGCAAAACCGGCACGGAAGAGGTTTTTATTAATCGTTGTTTTTTATTCTCAAAGATATTAGAATTATTGTAGTTATATACATTGGGTCTGTGAGGGTGAAATATGAAAAATTATAATCAAGTTTATGTGAAAAATAGTTTTGAAGCGGCAGAAATGTATTGCAAAGCTTTTGGTGCAGAAATCACATTTGAAGTGAGAAATGAGGATAAAACTGCTTATGCACACTGTGAATTATCTGTAGATGGTGAAGGATTTTTAGCATTAAGTGAAGCGGCTAACCCTTGTGACATAAACATAGTCCACAAAATGAAATGGGAAACTATGACGTTTAATGTTTTTGAGATGGGAAGCGAAGAGGCGGTTTGTAATGCCTTTAATATTTTAAGTAATGGCGGTGTTATTATTCATCCCATTCAGGAAGTTCCATGGAGCAAATGTTGTGCGACTGTTATAGATAAATTTGGAGTGTGTTGGTGGATTGCAATTTGATAAAGCTACTACAAAAGTGTAGAAAACAGGCCTTTAAAATCAGCTCCGAAAATAAAGCAAATTTATGAGTGAGGTTTTTATGGAAAGATCATTTAGAGATATTTCAACGCCCAATGAACTTGTAAGATATCTTGATGATTCAGCAGAAAGATTAAAGAATAGCGGGTATATATACCATTACACGACACTGCCTGTACTTATTAAAATGCTAAAAAGCAAAAAATGGCATCTTGCTAATGCTAAAAATATGAATGACCGCTTAGAGTACGACAATGGTGATAAGAAGAGGTGGAGGAACATTTTCTTTAGTAGTTTTATGACTGAAGACAAGGAAAGTATTGGAATGTGGAGTATGTACGCTCAACCGTGGGAAAAAGGTATTAAAATTTCAATTCCTTCATCTATAGCTAGAAAGTGGATTAAAAGGATAGATGTATTGCATGAAGTATCAATGGCAAACTATGAAATTACAGGCTATACATTTGGATTAGAAAAAGAACAACTAAAACTTTCTTCCGTGGCATATTGCAATACTGATAGTCTAACAAAAAAAGACATTAATGAAAAACTTTGCTGGAGTAATGTTTCAAATAAAATTCTACATGATGCTGCCCATGATATTACCTTGACAGGATATATTAAAGATATGGCTTGGTCATATGAAAAAGAAATAAGGATTAAAACAGAATTTAATAATATGTATGGTTTTGAAAGAGTTGCTATAGATTTGCCGGATGAGGTTGTTGATTCTATGACAATAACGGCTAGCCCATTATTTGAGGGAGTACTGATTAATGAGATTGAACAGGAAATAGAACGTCAATTAACAACTGATCATAGTTTATTTACAGGTCGACTAAACATAAAAACAATCTGCCAGTCATGTGAGCTGAAAAAAGAAAGATAATGACAAATTAACAAGCCATTGGGCAGTTATTACTCCGAGTCTTTACCAGCCTGCTGTTTCTAAAAACAGAATATTGTTGTTAAGCTCAGCTTATGACCAATACATTAACTTGGAAGATTCCAATGAGTTATGGGCAAAGTGGGGAAAACCGCGAAGAAATATATATAATTGCGGACACTCAGGCATTGTACTTTTGAGAAATAAGATAAGAAAAGATTCGTTGGAGTTTATTAATAGCAAACTGCAGGTTGGTGATACTGGTGATACCTACACGCACTTGTTTTAATTTGCTCTGATAAGTCTAGAATAAGAAATTTAATACACTCATTAAATAGTTAATTTACTCATTTTCAAAAGTTGTGACTAAATTAACTTACTCACTTAAACTAAATTGTGTAAATTAATTTATGCATGTAATATAAAAATGATTACATTTATGATAGAATGGAAATAATACAGAATAATTGGTAAATATTGATTTGAGATTATTTAAATGGGGTGAGAAGATAATGATGTCCTTTAGAAATGAGAAGATAAAAAAAATGAGTGTCCCTATGAATATTGTAAGGACTATTAGTAAAATTAATGAATATAAAGGGAAGCAAGATTTATATTATCAGCAATCTCCAGAAATTATTAAAACATTAAAGGAAGTTGCTATTATCCAAAGTACCAGGGCATCAAATAGTATAGAAGGCATTGTAATTAATGATAAGAGACTCCAAGACATAATGAATCAAAAAGTAAAGCCACAGAGTAGGTCGGAAGAAGAAATTGCTGGCTATAGAGATGTGCTTTCTACTATACATTCCTCAAGCGACTCAATTCCCATAACTTCATCAGTTATAAGACAATTACATAGGGATTTATATAAGTTCTCTCCCATTGATGGCGGTTCTTGGAAGAACGGAGACAATATTATTCAAGAATCCTTACCCTCTGGAGAAAGGAGAGTAAGATTTAGGCCTGTATCTGCTTTCCAAACACCGCATGCTATAGATGAACTATGTAGTTATTTTAATGACCCTACTTATAAAAATGAAGTAGAGCCGTTAATCTTAATTTGTACATTTATTTTTGATTTTTTATGTATCCATCCATTCGATGATGGCAATGGCAGAATGGCAAGACTCTTAACCCTTCTGTTATTATATAAATCTGGTTATGAAGTAGGTCGGTTTATTAGTATTGAGAAGATTATTGAAGAAAGTAAAGAATCATATTATGAGACGCTTGAAAAATCCTCACAATTCTGGCATGAAGAGGAACATGACTTGTTTCCGTGGTTAGAATATATGCTTGGAGTTATTATTGCTGCTTTTAAAGAATTTGAGTCACGAGTTGGTACGATTGATGATTCGAGAGGCAATAAGGGCGGAAGAGTAATAGAGGCTATAGAACATTTCGTCAGCGACTTTTCCAAAGCCGATATTAGAAAAGCCTGCCCAGATGTAGGTGATTCAACTATTAATAGAGCTTTAGATAAGTTAAAAAAAGAAGGAGTAATTAAGCGCATAACTGCAGGTCGTGATGCCCAGTGGAGAAAGATAAAATAATATGTGGGTATTCACGAATGAAAATAAAAGATATTCTGTGAAAAACGCCTTATCAGTGATGGATAGGCGTTTTTTCGTATAAAAATATTTATTTTCTAAGTTTCCGTACTATTATGCTATAATTAGCTAATATGGAATTTAATTCAAACAATATTGGTGATAAAAGTGACAATCAAAAAATATTAGGGAGGATTATTCATGGATAAATTGATTAAACTATTGGCTCCCTTCGGTGTTATGGGAATAGTTTTCATAGTAGCACTTACTTCAGCAATGGCTGCAGGCCTTGTAGTAGTGGTTGCATTTGCCGCTGGAATGGCAGCACTCGGTCCCGGTGGCATGATAGGGGGAGTGATAGCACTTGGAGTTGTTGGAATTGTTGCCAAATTAGCTATAGATTATGTCTATGACAGATTTGCAATTGCAATTGTGAAAGAATATTTAAAAACTAAGTCCAAAGATGAAATGTGGAGTGAAATTTCTAAAAAAAAGTTTGTTTTCAATCATATAAAATTAAAAATTAAAGGTTACATTGACAGAGCATAGCCTATTAAGTGCCGCAGATACGAGTATGAGACTTGAAATAAAAAATACCAGTATATAAAATAGTAATAATATATAATTTTTTAGAACTCTTATGTGGGAAACTAATAAGGTGGTCAAAAATGGATAAAAAAGCATGGGGATTGCAACAGAATTTATTAAGAAGCATAATTTTAAAATCGGATAAATTTGATGAGGCTATTGAATTATGTCTGAATCAACATGAAATGGTGCACTCTTCTGAGGTGTCACAAAGAAATATTACAACATTTGAAGATGAATTGTGGCAGGGATTAGATGAGGCAACATTTCGGGCTATGTCAGCAAGTGACAATTGTACTATTGCATGGAGTATATGGCATTCAACAAGAATAGAAGACATAACAATGAATATATTGGTGGCGGATGCAGCTCAAGTAATCAGTAACGGAAAATGGACTCAAAAAATGAACAACGTAACTTGCGATACCGGGAACGCCATGACGCCCGAAGAAATTGTTCACTTTAGTAATAATATAAATATGAATGAGCTGCGTAAATATAGAATTGCAGTAGGAAAAAGGACTCGTGAGATTATCAAGGATTTTAAACCTGAGGATTTAAAAAGAAAAATAGAAAAGAACAGGCTGAAGAGGGTTATAGATGAAGGTGCCGTATTGGACGTTGACGGTGCAAATTGGTTAATAGATTTTTGGGGTAGGAAAAACACAGCAGGCATTTTATTGATGCCTGTAACTCGTCATCATATGGTGCATCTAAATGAGTCCTTACGAATAAAAAAAGCGGTCGGACGGCACATATAGCCTATACTCTTTTCCTGTTTTTTATTGCACAAATTAAGTTTATAATAATAATGACAATTGAAAGTAAAAATACTGCAGATAAAAACTGCATGATAGGCTCAGGGAATCTTCTTAATCCCAATAATGCTGTAACTAGCGAGATTGCTAACAAAGTCAAACCAACTTTTAAGGTACAAAGGTTTTTAATTTTTTGGAATAAAGGCATGTTGTCGAAGATAATTAATAAAATACCCAAAATCAGATTCATAAAAATTACAAACCAGATTATAAATGAATCTGCATGAAAAAAACTGTCAAGACATATTATTTGTAATGCCTTTAAGATTAATATCATAATACAGCCTGTTGAAATAAGTAATGCCCCACTAAGAGTTTTCATAATTATGTAGTCCTTTATTTGCAATTTACATATTTAGTATACGTATACAAATTATAACATAATACGAAACTATAATATATAAGAAAATCCCACAGGCATTAGTAACCTGAAGGATTTATTGCTAACTGCTTCATCTCCTCAAAAAATTAAAAAGCCTTCGACAGTCGAAAAAACCTTGCTTGTAAAAGAAAACCTGATTGTCCACGGATAGTTTTCCGTTTAAGCAGTCAAGCTGCAAAACCAGTTCAAAAGTCTCAGAAGGCAATAAATTCGCCAGCTTCTTCAAGATGTCCTGATACTTATCAGAGAATTCCATGTAGGCAGCAGAATTTGTGAAATCATCGCCCAAATTATCAATTCTGCTGTCCATACAAGATTGAATGAAAGTCTCCCTGCCCATAAAATCATCGTCATTGTTATAAATCATATATTCCCCTCCAAAGAAAAAATGGAGGGAAAATTAAAAAGTGCGGATAGGTGTGACCCTACACGCACTTGTTTTATTGCAAAAAGAAGCAAAACCAAGTATAATAAAAACTGGTTGCTGTGGTGGACGAAAGTCCATACGTGTTGGTGCTCTATCACCTGCATGAGTTTCTAAGTGCGTCAACACTTAGAAATCACGGCAACTATTTAATTTTCCCTAAAAAGATTATATCTATTATGGGAGAATTTTGCAACAAGTTTATAATATGAATTTTATATGGTTATAAATGCAGGGAGTGTATTATAATGGTAATTATAATACGTGGGAAGTTGAGGTAAAACATAATGGTAAAAATGAAAAAGTACATTATATTACTTCTGATGTTTGTTATGTTTATATTTAGCTATAGTACAGTCAATGCAGATTCAGGACCAAAACCCACACTGGAGATAACAGTTATAAATCCCGAGGACAGCAGCTACTATCTGGACCTTCTTGGCAAAGAAGGGGAGTATGGATACTTTGAGGAAACAGACGGTAACGAAAAATACGACAATATGCATGACCAGCCTATTTATAAGTATAACAAGGATGGCTGGAAAGCTATACATATGAGAACTTGGTTGCTTAATGGTAAACTCACGGGAGACCCAGCAGAAAAAGACAAAAACGGGAAAGTCCTTACAATGAAACATTCATTTGGTTATGTGGGTGTTCCGCAAAAATTCAAAATAATAATCCAGAAGTCTGATGGGACAATACAGGTATCTGATATTATCAGAAATGGGTATTTCAATGCCCATGTAAAATATGATATGAAGACCAATCAGGTTTTGTCTGTAAGCGGAAATATACTTAGAAACGGCGCAAAATTGGGTAAGGAGTTCTTAAAGGACTATTTAGTAAGGCTGCTGTTAACCCTGATAATAGAGGTGTTTTTGGCCATTCCGTTCTTCTATAGCAAACCCAAGAGATTAGTGCTTATTGCAGTAGTGAATATCATAACTCAGACATTTCTTACAATTGCCATGTTATTTAACTATCCTTTTATGAGTAACATGCCTTTTAATACAGGATATCTTGCAGTCTTGGCTATAGGAGAAGTTCTGGTGTTTTTAGCAGAGTATTTGATTTATGTTAAACTGTTCGGAAAAGAAGAAAAGATACAAATCGCAGCGTACACCCTTATTGCCAATGCTGTATCAATTGCAGCCGGATTCATTATGTTATAAAAATAAAAGGCTACAGGCAAAATTGCCCGTAGCCTTTATTAAATGATTATTTACAGTTGAAAATTCTTGATTAGACCCGATAACTCTTCTGACATTTCTGCCATTGCCTTTGAAGCGGAGACGATTTCTTCTGTTAAAGCAATCTGCTCTTCACTGGCTGCCGATACTCCTTCGGCATTAGCGGCAAACTCATGGCTTGTATTGTTTATTTCCTGCATTGTTTGATCAAAGTCACGGCTGCTTTCAGTCATTATTTTTACGCTTTCGGTGACATTAGCTACTATGTCCTTCAGTTGTTCTGCTTGTCCGTAAATCACGGAGTAAGTATTACCATTTTCCGTAATGGCTTGTACACTAGTATTTACAGATTTTATACTGCTATCCATTTTAGTAACGGCTGTGTCAACTCCGCTTTTTACTTCTACAATCAGCTTTGCTATCCTGCCGCTGGCATCGGCAGATTCTTCCGCAAGTTTTCTGATTTCATCGGCAACTACGCTGAAGCCTCTGCCTGCTTCTCCCGCTCTTGCCGCTTCAATCGCTGCATTCAAGGCAAGTAAGTTGGTCTGTTCAGCTATGCCGGTAATTAACTCAATAATCTGTCCTATTTGATTGGAAGTGTTCCCCAGATTGAAAATAACCTTTGAAACACCTTCTGCATCCTCTTTAAGATTATTGATGCTGTCAATAGATTCCTTTGCGGTCTTGCTTCCTCTTGCAATATCATCTATCATATGCACAGTAGTTTTTTGCATAGTATTTGTACTTGAATTTACTTCATTGATTTGGTCGATTAAATTTCTCAGATTTGACAACGCCGAGTTAATATTCGCCGATTGCTCTTCCGCACCCGTTGAAATACCAAGAATTGTGTTGCCTACATCCTCGGCCGCCGTACCAACCTGCTCACCGGATGCATACAATTCCTGACTGGATGCAGCCACTTTGTCAGATGTTTCGGCTATCTGAGTTATTATTGTTTTAAAGTTATTAATCATAGAGGAGAAAGCATTTGCCAGCATTCCAAGCTCATCCTTCCTTTTAAGAGAAGCTTCTGGAATATAAACTGTCAAATCGCCTTTTGCCAAGAGTTCTGCTTGATTGGCAGCTGCAAGAATAGGTTTTGTTATTTTTCTGGTTAACAGATAAATAATAATTGGTGCCAGTATAATACTTATTAGAATGACTCCCAATAATATTAATTTTAGATTATTTGTCATTTCCATGTATGCTGAAACCGGCTTGTAGGATAGTATATACATGCCGAACTTGTCACTGCTGCTGTAGGCGGCAATATATTCAGTTCCGTTCAGAGTAAATTTACCAATACCTGATTTGCCGGATTTAATTGTTTTATAAAAATCCTGTAATCCCGTTGACTTTTCCTGAAAATTTAAAGATAAAACTTGTTTTTTATCCATGGATGAAATAACAAGTCCTTCAGAATTTAAAATCAGCGTTTTAAAATCATTATTAGACGAATTACTATCAATGATATTTTTGGAGACATTGTTCAATTCTATAGCCATTGATAAAGTACCAAGGTGTTTATCATTGTTCTTTATTGGAGTTACTATTGTAATAACAGGACGTCCGGTAGTAGGTGATGCTTTAGCAGGGCGTATGAGGAGCTTATCGGTACTTCCGATTTCTTTATTTTCCCAACCCACAGAGTTACCACCGATACCATCAGCTATATCTTTGTTTTTGTACATTAAGAATATATTTTCAAAAAGCCCGTTTGCCAGGTTGAAATTATCCTGCAAATTTTTTGAAATCTTCTGAACATCAGTGCCGCTTGGATTAGTAGAATTGACAGTGGCTTCGGTTAGAGGTTCAACTATAGCGGGTTGCATTGAAATTGACTGTGCCTGTTTTTCTAAATCAGATAAGGCCAATTCAATTTGGTTTGTCTTTTCAACAGAAATGTGTAATAACGAATTACTGGCGGAGTTACCCAAATACTTTTCGGAGAAATAACTGGCTATGAACAAACTTATCAGCATAGGTATTAACATACACAGGACACATACTGTAAATATTTTCCGACTCAGACCCCTGAATCTGATAGCATCTTTGATACGCATTTATTACCTCCTGTAAATTGAAAGAATACTATTTACAATTCGACAAAATCGCCTAAAACCCTTCATGGTTTACAAGATTATTTAACGTAACCACCTCTAAAATTCAACTTTAAAAAGTACCTTGGAACGGTTCTTTTGCCAAAATAAAAACTCCTGCACTTAAAGCTGTTATAAGGATACCTGTTTAAATATATGAAAAAAGCAAGAAGTACCAAATACATGTTATAATATTACAAAAATGGTTACACAAGGAGGAAAGTATGAGAAGAAAACTATTATATCTATTGTCGGTTATTGTTTTGGTAACTGGATTGAATTTGGGCGCAGTTACAATAAATGCAGCAGACAATATTCAAAGGGTTACTATCACTGATAAGGGTTCACATTATGAAGTAATACTGAATTTTAAAGGTGAGAAATCCCATGAAAAAATGGGAAGGGAATACGGCTCCCAAATTTTAAAAGCAAATCCCAAATATGAGGCCCTTGTAGATTCATATTTGGCAGAAATCACTATGAATGATGAAGTATATAATGCAATGCTGAAAAGGGTAAATGACATTATACCTCAAATTGACAAATACTATGTTGATGAAATAAAAGGGCTTGCGTCAAATTTTACAGGAAAGAATGAGAATGTAAGAGGGGACGGCAAACTCTCAACAGGCGAGATGTTTTTAATGAATTTATGTCCTGATGTAGTGAGGCCTTCACAGTGCTGTGCTGCGGGCGTATATGGTGACAAAACTGAAAAGAATGATAACTTAAGCATGAGAATATTGGATTGGCATGCAGGGTCTGAAAATCAACTGGTAAAGATACAATCAGTAGTTACATATAAGAATTCCGATAAGTCAATATGTACCATAGGATACTTGGGCTATATGGGATGTATATCGGCATTCAACGATAATAAGGTATTTGGTGCAATTCTGGATTCCGGTACAGGAAAAGAATACACTTCTGAGAACAAGCGTTCATATCCCTTTGACTTAAGACATGCACTGGAAAACTACACTACACTCAACGGGGTTGCAGCTTATCTAAAATCCCCTGTAAGAAACTATACATATGGCCATTTGATATTTTTAAGTGACTCTACAGTATCAAAGGTATTGGAAAACAATATAAGCGGAAAAGAGAACAGTTTAAGAGAGGTCAGAACCGGAAAGTCAGAATTAAACAGAGGAATTTCATGGGATATTGATAACGCAATAGGCTCTGTGAATTCGTTTATGCTAAAGGGGAATTTAGATAACCACTCCGATAATCCGTCTAATACAAATAGACTTGCCAGCATGAAAAAAGTAATAAAGGAACAAGGTAAAAAGTTTACCTTTGACAACATGAAAGCAGTAGCAGCATATTATCAAGGTGATAAACCCGGACTTCAGAAGGACGGAGACTTATATAATACCACAACCCAGCAGATAATTGTGTTCGAACCTTCAATATCCAGATACGAAGTATTTTTCAAGCCTTTGTCAGAAGATTTGCCCAAAGTTCCGGTCTTTGAGAAAATACCTGTTTTATTTTAATTAAATATAGCTCTTCGGATTAATTACAAAAGCTATTGTCAACCAATAAAAAATTTTGGTTGACAATAGCTTTTGTTAAATATATACTCTTATTACCAAGTAATAAATATAATAAGAGAAAAGGGTTTTGAAAGGAGAGCTATGGAAAATAAAATTAACATACGTCAAATTACAATTATAGGGGTCATAACGGCTGTAATCTGTATTTTAGGACCATTATCCATACCCATAGGTGTAGTGCCCATTAGCTTTACAAACCTTGCAATATATTTTGCCCTTTATACCCTTGGAATGAAAAAAGGAACTCTCAGCTACATAGTTTATATGCTGATAGGATTGGTAGGTATTCCTGTGTTTTCGGGGTTTTCAGGAGGTATGACAAAACTTGTTGGCCCAACAGGAGGGTATATAATAGGGTTTATTTTTATGGCACTGATAGGCGGCTGGGTTATAGACCGGTTTTGGGATAAATGGTACTTAGCTTTATTAGGCCTTGTGGCGGGTACGGCAGTTTGCTACCTGTTTGGCTCAGTATGGTTGGCATATCAGGCACATATGTCTTTGGGAGCAGCATTTTCGGCTGGTGTAATTCCTTTTATTCCGGGAGATATAGTGAAAATGCTGATAGCTGTTCTTGCAGGACCTCAGATTCGAAGAGGCTTGATTAAGGCTAATTTAATATAGGCAGAACTTTAAAAGTGTCTGTTGCATAGTTTATTTTTCTTAACCTGTACGCGAGTATAAAGTGTATCAATGGAAGCAAGCATTAATACACTTTATACGGAAGTACAGGTATTAATCAAAAAACGTTTACAGCTGAACAATCTTTGTAGCAATATTATTGCAAAACTCAATATCATGTTCTACAAAAAAAATAGTGGGTTGATGCTCCAACAGCAGGTCTTCAATCTGCATACGTGAAATAACGTCAATAAAATTCAGCGGTTCGTCCCATATATGCAAGTGAGCCTTATCACAAAGGCTTTTAGCAATTAAGACTTTTTTCTTTTGTCCTCCGCTGAAATCAGAAATATCTTTTTCAAACTGTATTCTTGAGAAATCAAGCTTACGTAAAATAGCCTTGAAAAGGCTTTCGTCAATCTCGTTGGCTGTGGCATACTCCTTTAAATTTCCGTAAAGATGTGCCGTATTCTGGGACACGTAAGAAATCCGCAGCTGGTTTGATTTCCTGAAAGTTCCGGTATAATTAATGTCTTCACCGCAGATAAGCTTAATAATACTTGATTTGCCTGAACCGTTTTTACCTGTCAGGGCTATTCTGTCCCCTTGCTCTATGGTAAAAGTCACGTCATGGCAAGCTGTTTTATCTCCATAAAAAACAGAGACATTTTCCAATTCAACAAGTCTGTCTGTGTGAAAACTCAGTTGTGAAATTTTTAGTTTTTCAGAGCTTTCAATATTCTTTAGCAGCTTGGATTTATCCTCGATAGCCGATTGCTGTCTTTCTTGTATGGACTTTGAACGGCTCATCATTTTTTTTGCTTTAGCTCCCTGATATGGCCTGCGTCCTATATTTTTTTCAGTGATGGCAGGGTCAAAGCCAATCTTTTTGGCTTCTGCTTTATTAGACCAATCGGCTGTTCGCTTTGCAGCCTCTGACAGTCTTTTGATATCTTTTTTTAGCTTATCGTTTTCTGCCAGTTCATAGCTATCCTGCAGTTCTTTGTTTGCCCACCAGGAAGAAAAATCTCCCTTCTGAATTTCAATATCTGTTTTATTTATTGAAAGAACATGGTCAATACAATTATCAAGGAAAGCCCTGTCATGTGAAACCAAAATAAAACCATGCTTTGTTCGAAGATAATCGCTGACAACTTTTCTGGCATCTATATCCAGATGGTTTGTAGGCTCATCAATAAGCAAAAAACTGTTCTCTTTGAGAAAAAGTGCTGCAAGCATAACCTTTGTCTGCTCTCCGTTAGACAGAGTACTAAAAGGCCTGTATAAAACATCCTCGTCAACCTCCAATAGCGACAGTTCACGCATAACCTCCCATAGAACATAATTGGGAAAGATTTCTTCTATAACATCTATGGTATTGTTTTCCTTGTTTTTAACCTCGTAAGGGAAATACTCAAAGGGAGCTTTTGATGAAATACTACCGCTGTATTCATACTTGCCCAACAGGAGATTGAGGAAGGTAGTTTTTCCCCTGCCATTTCTCCCGGTAAAGCCCAGCTTCCAGTCAGTATCTATCTGGAAGCTTACATTTTCAAATATATTATCATAACTGCCGTCATAGGCAAAAGTCAGATTAGTAACGTTAATTAAAGACATAAAAATATCCTCCTATGCAAAAAATATGAGCTGCAAAAAAGTTAAATTTTTTGCAGCTCATAAAAATACAACAAGGACCCGTCTTCCGAGGACGGGGATTAAAGGATATATGGAATGAGCCGAAAAAATAAATAACTTTCTTGCGTACACAACAAAACAAGGGATTACTCCCAAAAAAATATTGTTTGGTTATGCTTTAAATCAGCAAGAAATATTACTTCATCTTTCCAACTCCAATCATCTGTTTGTAAATAATATATCACACCAGCAGGCGTAATTCAATAAATAAACAACTTTAAAGGATAAATTGCACTGAAAATAGAATATGTAAATAAATACATTTAATGTATACGAAACAAAGAATTAACAAAATTGCAAAAAGGACGTGTATATCATGAAAAAAACAAGAAGGGTTCTTGTCTTTTTAACAATTCTCGCTCTTATCTGCTCTGTCACAAGTAATATTTCCATATCCAATGCTGCTGCATCGGATATTTATGGAGATTTGAACGGCGACGGCAGTGTTGACGGTCTAGACCTCGCAGCATTTAAAATTTATTTGTTGGATAACGAAAAAGGATTCCCGGGAGGCGACCGCTTTAGGTATGCCGATTTAAACGGGGATGGGGCTGTTGATGTTCTGGATTATGCTTTGTTGAAAAGCTATTTACTTGGACTAATTAGCAAATTTCCCGTGGAATCTATCAGCAATGTTAAAATCCCTTGGGACTGGGCAGGAATTATAGGTACGGGACAAAGCCTTGCGGTCGGTGCGGAAGGAAATCCTCCGGTTACGACCCAACAGCCCTTTAACAACCTGAAGCTTTCACTGGAAAAGGTTAATTTTCCTCCATTTGACCCAGATAATAGCCTGTTCAGGATGATTCCTCTGGTTGAGCCTGTGAGGGAGTACGGCTATTACTACGGAGGTGCATACCCGGGGAACATATTCGGAGAAACGCCACATACAGCAATGGCTAACCAAATCACAGCTCTGGTAAGAAATGCTTCGGGAAAAGACTATGTTTCAGTACATACTGCCATTGGCGAAACAGGACAGGGTATTGATGCCCTCAGTAAAGGTGCACCCGAAACCACTTATTCAGGACGTGCATATACAGCTACTATATTTGAAGTCCAAGCAATAAAACGCCTTGCACAACAGGCTGGCAAAACCTATGGAGTAGGTGCTGTTATAATGACACATGGTGAGAGGGATGCAGGCAACACAAACTATGAAAATGAGCTCCGTAAATTATGGGCAGACTACAATGAGGATATTAAGGCTATCACAGGACAGACACAGAATATACCCATGTTCATTGTTCAGCAGAACTCCTGCGGAAGTGTGGGAACTGCCACATCTACACTGATACAATGGAAGGCAGGCTTGGATTATCCCGGCGACATGGTCTGCGTAGGGCCAAACTATCAAAGAGAATATGCCGTTGACGGAGTCCATCTGACAGCAAACGGATATCAGCATTTAGGAGAGCAGTATGCCAAGGTTTATTACGAAAGAGTAGTCCGTGGACATGATTGGCAGCCTCTACAGCCTACAAGGGTAGAGAAAAGCGGAAATGTTATAACAGTGAAGTTCCATGTGCCGGTAGGGCCACTGGTTTGGGATACTACGCTACCTGAGCCAAATCAAAGCACCCTGACAGAATGGAAAAACGGAAAAGGCTTTGAAGTATACACACAAAGTAAGAGAATAACCATACAATCAGTTGAAATAACAGGTGATTCCGTGAAAATAACCTGTGACGGAGATGTGCCGTCAACGGGAGTCAAGGTGGGATACGCTTTGACAGCCGGAACAAAGAGAACAGGAGGCACATGCAGGTGGGGACTTCTGAAGGATTCAGACCCCCTTGTGGGATATAACAGCGGGAAACCGCTTCCAAACTTCTGCGTGTCATTTGAAATGGAAGTACCTTAAAGGATTATTTGTTAATGTATTTTTCTGTGAAATCCTTTACCTTGGCAATATAACCGTCGGGGTCTGCATCTAATGCAGCTCCGTGGCCGGCACCGGGGACGATGAAAAGCTCTTTTTCACTTCTGCACGCCTCAAACAACTGGTTTACCATACTGGTAGGAACGAATTCATCATTACCGCCGTGAATAAAAAGTGTAGGGGTCTTGCTTTTTTTTACCTGATTAAGAGCGGAAGCTTCCTCAAAAGTAAACCCTGCCTTTATTTTGGTAATAAGACTAGTGACATTAAGCAGAGGGAAAGACGGAAGATGATATATCCTTGACATTTGATAGGAGAGTTCATCCTTCACCGAGGTATAGGCACAGTCAGATACAATGGCCTTTACATTGGAGGGGAGGTTCTCTCCGCCGGTCATGAGAACCGTTGCTCCTCCCATGGAGACCCCATGAAGAACTATATTGGTATCAGGGCCTGTTTTTTTAATGACGAAATCAATCCATTTCAAATAATCCTTTCTGTCTACCCAGCCAAATCCTATGTAATTTCCTTCGCTGCTGCCGTGGCCTCTGCTGTCAGGCATAAGAACGTTATAACCCAACATATTATACAGCTTGGCATATAAACCCATCCACAGCCCCTTTGAGGAATAACCGTGAGACAATATAACTGTATTCACGGATGGGGATTCCGCGCTGATATAGTATCCCTGCAGGTTCAGCCCGTCAAAAGATACAATACCAACTGTCTCATAGGCTTGTTTGCTCAACCAGTCAACATCATCTGTAAATTCTGATGACGTTTTTTTAAGTTCAATTTCAGTGGTTACCATAACGGACTTTTTAAGAGCTGCATCTTCAGCCAAAAATGTTTTTTTTGTGCGGGCAACCGAAAGATCATAAAAATAAAAACCGGCAGCCAGAACCGCAACAAAAGCCAATAATAAAATTATAATACCTGCTTTTACAAAAATTTTCATGGATATCTCCCGCCATATCTCCACCGATATCAGATAAATTTATTATTAAGTGATTAAAATTATGATGAAAAATTATTAAAATTAGTATACATAATTATACCCCGAAATAACTGAAAAGTGCAATAAACATACCTTTCCAGTTATAGCAAGGAAATAAGGGCAGCTAGAAAAAACTTCCTGAGTAGAAAAACATTTAGTTTATTTAAAAATATTCATATATTTTTCATACTTATTTTACTTTGTACCGATATAATATATGTAGAGACAGTTTTGACTGTCAAATGTACGCATGGTATAGGTAACTAGCCTATCGAATACAAAGGAGAGTACAATTAAGCATGATAATGAAAAAAACCGCAACTATCAGCTCCTTAAACGGTTTGGAACAATTATTTACCGGAGAAGATATTGGCAGCCTTAAAAAATCTTTTTTTGAGATGCAGCATTTGTATCAATCAGCGATACGTGAGGTAAGTACAAAATTAGAAATTCTTGATGATGAGTTTCAGGTTATACATAAAAGGAACCCTATACATCATATGCAAAGCCGTATAAAATCAATAAACAGTATTTTTGGAAAGCTAAGCAGAAGAGAGCATGAGATAAGTCTGGATTCGGCTAAAGAAAACCTTAATGATATCGCCGGAATAAGAGTGGTATGTTATTATATTGATGATATATATATGATTGCAAAAATGCTTACACAGCAGGATGATATTGTTTTGCTGCGAGTAACAGACTATATTCAAAACCCAAAAGAGAATGGCTATCGAAGCTTGCATCTTGTTGTATCAGTTCCTGTATTTTTCTCTGACAGGAAGGAAATAGTACCTGTAGAGATACAAATAAGAACAATGGCGATGGATTTCTGGGCCAGTCTTGAGCATCAGCTTAGATATAAAACCAATGATACCGTACCGCTTTCAGTTGCACATGAACTTCAGGAATGCGCAGATACTATAGCAAAAACAGATCTTAAAATGCAAAGCATTTATAAATCAATAGAAGAATTAAACAAGGGTGATTTATAGAAATACTGATATCAAAAGAGATGAAGCAGCTCATTATAGGGCTGCTTTTTTTATAGAATAATTTTAAAGGTTTTGTGTCAGATTTTAAATAGTAGCTGCGAACTAATAAGTGAACCGGTTTCAATTTCGAAGGGAAGGTACAGGATTTGGATAAAAAAATACTGGATTTATTAAAAAACAAACCTGAAAAGGGTCTGGAGAAGCTCATTGACACTTATTCAGGTCTGGTTTATACAATTATATATAACAAGCTGAGTCAATGCTTTTCAATAGAGGACATAGAAGAATGTGTCAGCTCGGTTTTCTATGAGGTATATCAAAACAGAAGTGTAATAGACCTTAAAAAAGGAACCCTGAAGGCGTATATTGCTGTTCTTTCTAAACGCAGGGCAATAGATTTGTTTAGAAAAAATAGAAAGCATGTGACAAATCTTGTTTCGCTGGAAACACAAGATTTGGAAGATTATACTGCTGAAGATGAAATGGATGCCGAGACCAAAGATATGCTTATTCGAGCTATAAAGGCCTTGGGTGAACCTGATAGTGAAATATTTATCAGAAAATACTACCTTGGGCAGAATTCCAAGGAAATATCCGGACTGATGGGAATTAAACAAAATACAATAGACAAAAGACTGTCAAGAGGATTGTCCAAGCTAAGGACAATAGTGGGTAATATGGAAAAGCCCCAAGAAATGGAGGGAAAATAACATGGATAAAAAAATATTGAAGACATTAGATTTACTTGACATACAGGAAACAGACAAGCTCCTTGAAAAGGATTTAAGATTTAAACCGGATTCCAACAGCCTTGAAAGGATAAAAAAATCTACTTATTCAAAAGCAGGAATAGTGAGGCGGAAGCCTTTTGTAAACAGAGGTTTATCGGCCATAGCAGCAGCAGTGCTAATAATTGCAGTTTCAGTATTTTCAATAGGCTTTGACAATGTGGTAAATGCTATGGGGAGGCTGTTTGGATTTATACCGGGATACGGGATTACGGAAGATAACCAGAGTATTCAATATGTCATAGACGGACACGATATAAGTTCCGAAAACAGTCAGGCAATTCTTACAATAAACAGTGTCATTGCAACGAAGAATAATCTTTCTTTGAATTGCTATGTTAAGTTGAAGAATTTCCATGAGAAAAAGGACTTATCCAATATTGAAAAGGACATAAATACCGATAAAAACAGTTTAGTAATATCTGTAAACGGAAAAGAGTATCTTCCTTCAGGAAGCAGCATCGGAGGTGGAGGAAGAACAGAAGGTGTTTGGGCAGATTACCAAATAGAACAGGATAATTTAAGTACAAAAAATACCTATACATTTAACTATAAAAAATATAATCTTGCGGTACAGTTCAGGCTGAAAGTTCCCCAAGGCTATGACACTTTGGATGAGATAGGGCCGACAGTTACCAAAAACAATATATCTATAACAGCAGTATCCAGACTCCAAGACAATAAGCTTCTTGTAGAGCTGTACCCTGTTAACAAAAGCGGTCTGACAATATCTTCTTTTACCAGTCAGTACGGTGTGGGCTATGAAAAAAAGGATCTGATACTGGAAACAGACAAAACAAGTCATACTTATACACTTCCCGATGGGTTTATGGGTGTTAACAACAAATTCTATTTCAATGTGCTCCCACAAGAAAAAGACCTGACACTGAAAATACCTTATTTAATTGTAAAGAGTCAGGAGAAAATGAAAAAAGTTGCACTGAAAATACCGAAAGCAGGAGAACGGCTCACAATAAATAAAAGGGTGAAATTCAAGAATTCAACTATGATTATAAATGAAGTTGAAAAGATAGAAAACGGAAACCAAAACGGTGCTTTGAGAATACATTTTACATTTGAAAACCCGGATAAAAACATGCTAATGTTTAATGCAGAATTCAGAGAAGTGAATATTTTCGGTATGGAAAAGGGAGGGGGATACTCTACAAATCTCAAAGAAGGAATTCCACAGTCAATAGATTATAGTTTGGATGAACTGAAGGAGGGGGATGTGCTGAGACTTGGAATAAAAGATCCCGAATATATTCTTGTTGGTGAGTACAATTTAAAACTGAATTAACCTTGGTTGGAAAAAAATTCCTAGTGTTTACCTATAAAGTTACCATAAATTTTACAAAATATTTTACAATTATAAAAAATTTAGTAATTTTAGACAAAAAATTAATCTGACAAATTATCCGTAATTGTTAATATATGACTAAATGTACTTGATAAAATACCTTTGGTGAAGTATGATAGAAATGTAAAAAATATTGAGTATTCTGATATTTTTGGCTTTTTTGAATACTTCGCTAATGTTCCACATGTCATATTATGGAGTTATGACAACAGAGATAAAATAATTGTAGAAGACTTAAAATCGTTATAGTACAAGTTTAAATTGTGGAGGTAAGCATATGAAAATTAACATTATCGGTAAGAGAATCAAGTCATTTCTTTCTTTGGCTATATCGGCTGTGGTATCGACTGTAAAGAAATTGCTAAAGAAAAGGCCGATAGATAAACCAGGTAAAGCCAAAGGAACTATAGGTAACACGTTTTCGGGTAATTCTGCTTTTCTGAGAAGGTTCAGGATAAAGAATAGATTAATAATGTCCTTCAATTTACTTCTGATGGTTATGCTTTTAGTTACGGGTATATTTTCTTATACGAGCTCAACCAACACAATTGATAAAAATGTAAAAACTTATTCTTTAGAAACAATTGAACAGACAGGTGTAGTATTAAACAGTCAGATAAAAGCCATGGAAGGCTATATAAACGATATTGGTATGAGTACCGCAGTTCAAAAAATACTTAGCGACTATGAGTCAGGCGAACAATACGATAAGCTGACTAAAGACAGAGAATTAGCTTCAATTTTAGGTAATAAGTTCACCCTTGTTTCAGATGTATTAAACTGTACTTTTATGTATGGTGATAATTATTCTAAATCACAGGTATATACGGGTAACAACCTTGAAGTAAACAAAGAAAAAGCAATAAAACTGGCGGAAAATAAGCAGAAATGGGCTGAAATTGAAGTCACTGACAATGGAAAAGTCAAACCCTATATGGGTATTGTAGGTAGTGTGAAATCAACACTCTATGGCAAGGAGATTGCAAAGGTGGTTGTTATACCTAAGGTGAATTTTCTTGCAGACAGCTATAAAGATATGGACACCGGAAAAGATGACAATGGTAAGAGGTTTCCGATTTTAATAGTAGACTCAAAGGGGAATATCGTATCTTCAAGAGTGGAAGACAAGTATCCGTTAAACAAATCCAATGATGACTCCAAAAAACTGGCAGATAACATCACCAAGGCCTTAAAGGCCGGTGACAAGAGCGGACATATGGATTTGAAGATTGACGGAAGTAAAAGTTTGATTACATATACGTCAATAGTTGGTAAAGACTGGTATCTTGCATCAGTTGTACCTTATTCATACTTAAACCATGAAGCAAACAGCCTCAGAACCAAAACAATTATAATCGCAATTATTTGCTTCCTTATAGCTATAGTACTATGTAATGTAATAGCAAAAAGTGTATCCAAACCGTTGGAAAAGCTTACAGCTGCCATGAAGAAAGCAAAAGAAGGCGATTTGACAGGATTAATAAATGACAATGAAAACGACGAAATTTCTGATGTATGTAATAACTTTAATGAGATGATAACCAATATAAACAAGCTGGTAGCTAGTGTAAGGGGATCTTCGCAAGGAGTGCTCAATTCTGCGCAGCAGATAGCAACGGCCTCTGATACAGCCTATAGTTCTTCTGAACAGGTAGCCCTTACAATAGAGCAGATAGCAAAGGGTTCTACAGATCAGGCTGAAGAGATAAATGAAAGCGTAAGCCATATGGACAAACTTGCTGAAGGTATTGTATATGTTGAAGAGGATGTGTCCAAGGTTACATCAATTGCACATGAAATCAGCGGGTTGAACAAAACAGCGACGGAGACTATCAGAGAGCTTAACACTAAGTCAAGTCATGTAAGCAAAACTACGTCTAAAGTTTCTGATAACATTAATGATTTAAGTTCAAGTATGAAAGAAATACAAAAAATACTTAAAATGATGGTAAATATATCCGAGCAAACAAACCTTTTATCACTTAATGCTGCAATTGAAGCGGCGCGTGCAGGAGAGGCAGGCAGAGGCTTTGCAGTTGTAGCAAACGAAGTTAAGAAGCTGGCTGACCAGTCAAAAGAGTTTACCGGAAGTATCAACAGTATTATTGCTGATATTGAACAAAAAACAAATGATACTGTACAGGAAGTTCTTAAATCAAATGAGGTAGTAAGTGAACAGATAACTGCAGTAAATAATACTCAGGAATTGTTTAAAACTGTATTTAGTGCTATGGATGAAGTTATTCAAAATATTGAAAGAACTGAAAAATCAGTTGCGAATATAATGGTGTCTAAGGAAAAAGTAATGGAATCCATGGAGAATATTTCAGCTGTGGCTGAAGAATCAGCAGCTACCACTGAAGAAATCTCAGCCAGCACTCAAGAGCAGATGGCAGCGGCAGAGGATTTGTCAAATCATGCCAAGAACCTTAATGACCTGTCAGATGAGTTAAGAAGTCAGATTTCTAAATTTAAGACAGAGTAAGTTGTTAGAAATAAAATTGATAAATTAATATATAAAAACAAAGAACCAATCACTATTGTGATTGGTTCTTTGCTTAATGTGAAAATGACTGTTGTAATATCTTTTTTTATAATAAAATAAGATAAAAATACAAAAACTACTATGTATACTAAAAAAGAACAAGGAGTTTTTATTATGAGGAATATAAAATTATACCTAATAGCCTTAGCGGTTTCTGTAGCTTTAGGCTATGTTGTTGCCAGTCGTGCCGGAATAATTGAGCATACAATAAAGCAACCGGATAAAGAAGTTCAGACGGTTAGCAGTACTCCACTTAAAGACTTGACCGTATGTATTGACCCGGGACATGGCAAAAACACAGTGGACAAAAAACAAACTGACCCTATAGCTCCCGGTGCTAAAATTCAAAAAGCTGCAGTTGCCAGTGGTACAGTGGGTGTAGTAACAAAGGTAACAGAAGCAGACCTGAATCTGACCGTATCCAAAAAGCTCAGAGAATCCTTGGAAAAACAAGGTGCAAAAATAATTATGGTCAGGGAAACCGAGGTATGCGGACTTACAAATGTAGAACGGGCAAAACTCTGGAATTCCTCTAACGTGGACCTTACCATACGCATACACGGGAATGGTACTAATGACAGCAGTGTGTCCGGTGTACTTATGATGATACCCGGAAACAAGTATATAAAGGATACAGAGCTTCTGAAAAAGAGCAAAAAAGCAGGGGAACTTATTCTGGCAGGTGTACTGGAAAGCACAAAAGCCAAATCAAAAGGTATCCAAGAGACATCTGAAATGACAGGCTTTAATTGGTCAAAGGTACCTGTAATCCTTCTGGAAATGGGTTTTATGACTAACCCGGAGGAAGACAGGCTACTTAATACAGATGATTATCAGAACAAAATGGTAGCAGGTATTACAGAAGGGCTTATCAAATATGCAAAGGAAAAATAACTGACATATTTTTTGTTTTACAAATATTATATAATTTTGTACAATTATACTTACTAGGGTTTTAAAATCCCGGCTGCAGAAGGAGTGAAAATATGTTTTATACCGATGGGTCAAATGCAAAAGACTTTATTGAGAATGATATAGAACTTCTTAAAAGTGAATATGAGGAATACTATAATATATTGATTCAGGGTGAACTCAGCCCTATCAATATATTAATGTGTTCTACTCTTACTAACGAAAAGAATAATGCATTTGAAAAATTTTTGTTACTATACAAAGATAGAATTATTGTTTTAAAAAAAGTAAATGGGAACATATCAAAACATGCCATTGAATATAACGATATCAATTACATAGTTATAGAAGGACTTCCCAAGCCTGTTTGTCTTAATCTTTACTATAAGGAAGAAGGCAGGGAAAGAATTTTTTTCGATTCTTTTGCAGAAGAAATTATGGACAGATTGGTAAAGGAATTGCGGAAGCTTATCATTCATGGAAGAGTTACAGAAGAAACAGTTAATTTGTTTGAGAACAATAGTGATGAACGGGAGTATATAGGCAAAGCCCTGACAACTCAAGCATTATTTAAAAATCAGGTATCCGTGTGCGAACTTTATCAAAAAAGAGTATATGACAGATACTGGTCAATATTCAGGAAAGTCAGTACTCAAACACACTATTCCATTGTAAGTAATAGTGAGATGGTAGTTTTCAAGGAAAAGTTTGAACCAATGGATGACAAGGATATATGTGGAGATTTGATATTCATACCTTTAACTTCAGTAAAAAACGTATCCCTTGAATCTACGGATAAGGGTATGGTACTGAAATACATGTTTTATACTACGAAGACCTTTGAGTTATTTTATCAGAATGAGAAAACCGATGAACTTCTCAAGGCAATGTCTTATATAAATGGTGTAATTCAAGCTTGACCGCGTTTCGGAGTTAAAATACAATCAGTATAATAAGTAAAATATAAATTTGAGAGGTGCATAATGGGGTTCAAATCTGAAATAATACAAGATGTTATTAACGATTTTGAGGTTGAAAGAGAAAACATGCTGCGTATAGCAAACTTGTTTAAGGAAACTATGGAAAAAAGCTTGAATGGTGAAAAAACCTGTCTTAAAATGATTCCTTCATTTATTGGAAAGCCTACGGGAAAAGAACAGGGTACTTTTATGGCCATCGACATGGGCGGTACTAATTTTAGATGCACCAAGTTTAAAATTAGTAACGGAAGCTTTGAGAAAGTTGCTGAAATAAAGCATAAGCTTATTAATAAAGAAGAAAATTATGACCTTACAAAGTCAGATATTGATGAAAAGCAGCTCTTTGGCTTTATGGCTGAAAGTATAGGGAAATTGCTTGAGCCGGAAGAAGCTTTGTATCTGGGAAACACATTTTCATTTCCATGCAGGCAGGAAGGAATAAATGACGCTTACCTCATTCAGTGGACCAAGGAAATAACCACCTCCGGAGTTGAGGGCAACAATGTAAACAAACTGCTTGAACAGGCATTGCAGGCTAAAAACGTAAATGTTAAGCCCGTTGCCATACTAAATGATACTGTAGGTACCTTGCTGGTAGCCATGTACGGTTATCAGACTGCTGATATTGGCTCTATAATGGGGACAGGACATAATACCTGTTATCTGGAAAACAACCATCCTCTTAATGGCAAAAAAATGATAGTAAATACTGAATCAGCCAGTTACAATGTAGGACTTCCCGTAACTAAATATGATGAGATAATAGATAAAAACAGTCAGGTGCCGGGAACACAGCTCCTTGAAAAAATGGTTTCAGGTTACTACATGGGAAGTATTTTAAAAGAGGCTTGTCTGGATTTATATAAAAATAAAGCAATTTTTACATCAGAAGCTGTTAATGCTGATGCATTTTTCAATCAGAGTATTAATGCATTAATGGTTGAGAATTTTATTTTGTATCCATCCAAAACACAAGAGCAATACAATTGTACATTAGAAGACGCCGAGGTAATAAAGAAGCTGTCCGAAGCTATTTTAAAAAGAGCAGTAAGGCTTGTGGCAGTTTCCCACATGGGGATATTGTTCCATCAGGAAAACAACGGTACTTCTGTAAAAAACAAGCATGTAATTGCAATAGACGGAACTATATATGAAAAGATGCCTAACGTTCCTAATCTGATGGAGGAAGCATTCAAAGAAGCTCTTGGGGAGGATGCATCCAATATTGAAATAAAACTGGTAAAAGATGGTTCAGGTTTAGGTGCTGCAATAGCTGCTGCTTTTGCAGTAACTCAATAATTCATATAAATTTTATTATTTAAAGTAGCTGTTTCTAAACCGGAAAGAAAAAGGTTTTGGAGCAGCTATTTTTTGTACACAATAGTAGTATTGACTTAAAGTTTACTTTAAGGTGTAGAATTCAGGTATTATTTTAATTCATCAGGAGGATGATTTTATGAGAAGAATTAGCATTGGAAACGGAGCACTTACTGCTTCTGAAATTTCTTTAGGCTGTATGAGGATAAACGAACTGTCTGAAAAAGCAGCTGCTAACCTAATAAATACTGCTTTGGAAGAGGGGATAGATTTTTTTGACCATGCTGATATCTACGGTGGAGGGAAATCAGAAGAAGTATTTGCACAGGCTGTTGATATGTGTCCAAGCATAAGAGAGAAGTTTATAATTCAGACTAAATGCGGTATAAGGCAAGGGTACTTTGATTTTTCAAAAGAGCATATTTTAGAGGCTGTTGATGGAAGTTTAAAACGATTGCAGACAGATTATATAGATGTCCTGCTTCTGCATCGTCCGGATGCCCTTGTTGAACCGGAAGAAGTTGCTGAAGCCTTTTCAATTCTCCAAAGTAACGGAAAGGTAAGAAATTTCGGAGTAAGCAATCAGAACCCAATGCAGATAGAACTGCTGAAAAAATACCTTAATCAGAAAATAGTTATCAATCAGCTACAGCTTAGTATTACAAATACCGGAATGATAGATGCCGGATTCAATGTAAACATGAAAGTGGATGGCTCTATTGACAGAGACGGTAGTATACTGGACTATTGCAGGCTAAATGACATTACAATCCAGCCATGGTCACCTTTCCAATACGGTTTTTTTGAGGGAGTTTTTCTAAACAATGATAAATTCCCCGAGCTCAATAAAAAAATAGATGAACTGGCACAGAATAAAGGTGTTACAAATACAGCAATAGCTATTGCATGGCTGTTGAGACACCCTGCCAATATGCAGCCTATTGTGGGTACAACCAATGTTTCCCGTCTCAGGGATATTTGCAAGGCATCAACAATCGAGCTTACAAGGCAGGAGTGGTATGAGATATATCTGGCGGCAGGAAATAAACTCCCGTAAGTTATCAAACCCGTATAAAAATATATCAATGATTGCTTCCAAGCTGTTTGCATATCATTGATATATTTTATACTGCTTAATTACAAACAACCTATTGTCTACGGCTTAATTGTGCCTTCTTCTATCATTTTTGCAAACAGTTCTTTGTTATACAAAACGCTGGGGTCTGACGGCCTGTAGCCTGCGGCTTTTTCATTATGCTCATAAGCTTTTTGCATATCTTTTATGTTGTAGTAGCATACACATAGTTGTAAATGCGGATACCAAGTGTAATATGCCATATATATAAAGCTCCATCTGTCGGGGTCTGGAACTTGCTGCGTTGCAAGCTCATACCAAAAAATAGCCGTTTTATACAGGCGGCTGCGGTGAAAATTGTATCCTATACGACAGCAGGCTTCTGCCCTTGGGGGCGCATAATTAAAAGATTGAAATAAAGCTGTTAACTCATTTTCTTTGTCATTTAAATACCTATAACAGTCTCCCTTAAATAAACATGCAAATATTTTGTCCTCAGCCCAACCTTGTTTTAAAGCAAGGTTTTGGTCGTAACTTTCTATTGCTTCCTGATAACGACCATTTTCTCTTAATTCATTTCCATAATAAAAGTAGTCTCTGGCACTAAAGGCATCTCCACGCTGTTTTTTTGTTTCAAAAATGGATACGGTTCGCCCCACTGAATGGCGTACCTTTTTATGAGTTATAGCTACTTCTGAATTAATAATTTTTCCGCTGACTTCTATATAGTTATGGCAATCTCCATACCATCGAAAATTTTTCTCTCTTTTAACAAGACGGTTACGTCGGTATCTTAAAGTAACATTACCAAATTCGTCCGTACCGGCATCATAATACATAGACACCGAGTCTACGGACGGGTCAAGGGTTTCCTTCAACTCTTTAAATTTAACCTGATCTGCTTCCAATATCACATCATCCGCATCCAAGTACAGGATATAGTCTTTTGTAGCATACTTATATGATTCATTTCGTGCATCAGCGAAGCTGTTTGTCCAAGGGAAATCAAAAACACGGTCGGTATATCCGGAGGCTATTTCCTTTGTCTTGTCTGTTGAACCCGTGTCAACAATGTTGATTTCATCCACTATGTCCTTAACAGTATCTAAACAGCGGGCAAGGGTTTCTTCCTCATTTTTTACAATCATACAAAGACTGATACTTATCATTTTTTCAATCCTTTCCGACGCGAAGTTATATTATTATATTCAGACACAGCAAAAATGTTTCTAGTTTTACCAGTTAGGTAAGTAAAAACCGTAGGACACCCAAGGGCATCCTACGGTTAAGAATTATAGTACTAAGGGAATACAATAGTATTTATATCTATATTATTCGCAGTTGCTGCTGTAATGTTTGTTGCTGTATTAACAAATATACGGAGAGTATAACTGACTGTTGCTGTTGCGGGCGGTGTATCAACCTGCGTGCTTGCCAGAGGGAACCTTTGAGTACCTGCCGTTGATTGAGACCTGTTTACGGTTCTTGTATCAATCAAGGTGGCATCTCTATACAGACGTGACTGAAAGTTTAAAACCCAATTTGCGTTTGCAGTAATCTCAATGGATTCTGCGTAGTCAATTTTCACATCTTCACCTGCTGTAACAGGGACATTTAAAGTAACTACGGTAACCTCTACTCCGGCAGGAAGCACTGAGGTTGGACCTGCTGCCTCTGTGAAGGACAGAGTGGGTGTAGGTCCCGTAGGCCCTGTAGGCCCGGTAGCACCAGTTGCACCAGTTGCACCTGTGGCTCCAGTAGCACCAGTAGCGCCCGTTGCTCCGGTAGCACCCGTAGCACCTGTTGCACCTGTGGCTCCGGTAGCGCCAGTAGGTCCAGTAGCACCGGTAGCGCCCGTAGCACCTGTGGCTCCCGTAGCCCCTGTTGCGCCAGTAGCACCAGTGGCACCCGTAGCGCCTGTAGCTCCGGTAGCACCAGTTGTTCCAGTAGCACCTGTGGCACCCGTTGCACCCGTAGGTCCTGTTGCTCCAGTAGCACCGGTAGCTCCGGTAGCTCCGGTAGCACCCGTTGCGCCTGTAGCGCCAGTAGCGCCTGTTGTTCCAGTTGTGCCAGTAGCGCCAGTAGCGCCTGTAGGTCCAGTGGCTCCAGTAGCACCCGTTGTGCCTGTAGGTCCAGTGGCCCCTGTGGCACCAGTAGCACCAGTAGCGCCTGTTACACCCGTAGCACCAGTGGCTCCGGTAGCACCCGTTGCGCCTGTAGGTCCTGTTGCACCTGTGGCTCCGGTAGCACCCGTAGCACCAGTGGCTCCGGTAGCACCAGTAGCACCAGTAGCACCAGTGGCACCTGTAGCACCAGTGGCACCCGTGGCTCCGGTAGCACCTGTGGCACCTGTGGCACCAGTTGAGCCAGTTGCACCTGTGGCTCCGGTAGCACCCGTAGGTCCAGTAGCGCCCGTGGCACCAGTAGCGCCCGTGGCACCAGTGGCACCAGTAGCACCAGTAGCACCAGTAGCTCCGGTAGCACCAGTTGTTCCAGTAGCACCTGTGGCACCCGTTGCACCCGTAGGTCCTGTTGCTCCAGTAGCACCGGTAGCTCCGGTAGCACCCGTTGCGCCTGTGGCTCCGGTAGCACCAGTGGCTCCAGTAGCTCCTGTGGTTCCAGTAGTTCCTGTTGCACCAGTAGCACCTGTGGCACCCGTTGCGCCGGTAGCACCCGTTGCGCCCGTTGCACCAGTGGCGCCTGTTGCACCTGTTGAACCTGTGGCACCTGTAGCGCCCGTAGCACCCGTAGCTCCGGTAGCACCCGTGGCTCCGGTAGCACCAGTGGCACCCGTAGCACCTGTAGCGCCCGTTGCGCCTGTAGCACCCGTTGCGCCGGTAACACCCGTTGCGCCCGTTGCGCCTGTAGCGCCAGTAGCACCTGTGGCTCCCGTGGCACCAGTAGTTCCAGTAGCACCTGTGGCACCCGTTGCACCAGTAGGTCCGGTAGTACCCGTGGCACCTGTAGCGCCCGTAGCACCCGTAGCGCCCGTAGCACCCGTGGCTCCGGTAGCACCAGTGGCTCCCGTTGCACCAGTGGCTCCCGTTGCACCAGTAGGTCCGGTAGCGCCAGTAGCACCCGTTGCGCCCGTGGCACCCGTAGCACCCGTAGCTCCGGTAGCGCCCGTTGCACCAGTGGCTCCAGTAGCACCCGTAGCACCGGTAGCACCAGTAGAACCCGTAGCACCCGTTGCGCCCGTAGCTCCCGTGGCTCCAGTAGCGCCCGTGGCTCCGGTAGCACCAGTAGCACCCGTAGCTCCGGTAGCGCCCGTTGCACCAGTGGCTCCAGTAGGTCCAGTTGCACCAGTAGAACCCGTTGCGCCCGTAGCACCTGTGGCTCCGGTAGCGCCAGTGGCTCCAGTCGTACCAGTGGCTCCTGTTGCACCTGTAGCACCAGTGGCTCCTGTAACACCAGTGGCTCCAGTTGCACCAGTAGAACCCGTTGCGCCCGTAGCTCCAGTAGCACCAGTAGCACCGGTAGCGCCCGTAGCTCCAGTAGGTCCAGTTGCACCAGTAGAACCCGTTGCGCCAGTAGCACCTGTGGCTCCGGTAGCACCCGTGGCTCCCGTAGCACCCGTGGCTCCCGTAGCACCCGTGGCTCCAGTAGCACCTGTAGAACCAGTAGCTCCGGTCGAACCCGTGGCACCAGTAGGTCCGGTAGCACCCGTGGCACCTGTAGAACCAGTAGCTCCAGTGGCGCCTGTTGCTCCTGTAGCACCTGTAGCACCGGTAGCGCCCGTAGCTCCAGTAGGTCCAGTTGCACCAGTAGAACCCGTAGCACCCGTTGCGCCCGTGGCTCCGGTAGCGCCCGTGGCTCCAGTAGCGCCCGTAGCACCAGTGGCACCAGTAGCACCTGTTGCACCCGTAGCTCCGGTAGCACCTGTTGCGCCAGTAGCACCCGTAGGTCCTGTTGCTCCAGTAGGTCCAGTAGCTCCGGTAGCACCAGTGGCACCAGTTGCACCCGTGGCACCCGTGGCACCAGTAGGTCCTGTTGAACCAGTAGCGCCAGTAACACCCGTAGCACCCGTAGCTCCGGTAGCACCAGTTGTTCCAGTAGCACCAGTTGCGCCTGTGGCTCCGGTAGCACCAGTGGCTCCTGTAGCACCAGTGGCTCCGGTAGAACCCGTAGCACCTGTGGCTCCGGTAGCGCCAGTAGCACCAGTGGCTCCGGTAGCTCCGGTAGCCCCTGTGGCACCAGTAGTTCCTGTTGCACCAGTAGCTCCTGTAGGACCGGTAGGTCCAACAGGCCCGGATGAAGATATCAAGGATACGTCATCTACGACAACATTTGAGGTATTTGGTTCTGCCTGTTTACTTATAGATACAATAGCGTAAACGGTTCCAGGCGGTGCAGGAGTGGTTGTACCAGAGAATTGTTGCCAGTTATTAAGCGCAGCATCAGGAAGGGTACCATGAGGGATACTTATTGCAAGACCAAGACCAAGATAATTATAACTTGCATCAAAATAAGCGATAGTTATAGTTGTAAGTGGGTTTGGTAATGGCCCTACCTTAGCTAGGAATGCAGAAAATTCATAAGGGTTACTAAAATCTGCAGCAATTATCTGATAGATTGTAGATGTTACACCACCATCAAGCAACTCCGCAGAGAAAGCACCTGAATGGTGATAGGCGGATGTTATTACCGAGTTAAACGCATTCCAGGGAGGAAAGGTTCCGGTTTCGAAACCGCCATTTATTATAACATTAGTAGGCATTTCTTTAGTGTCACCTCCTTAAAAGTCTTGGTGTAGTCATATTAGAATATAGTATGCTACGTTAACATTGTATGGGTATCTAAGGTGAATTGTTCCTTATGTTAACAAAAAGCAATAAATTACGACATTATTATAGGAATTTTTATATAGGTTGGTAATAATATATATTGTATAAGAGAAAAGATGATTGATAAGCAAGCTGTATTATATTCAATATGTAAAGAAAGGCCCCCTACAATAACGCATGTATAGGAGGCCTCATAGTCTTAAATTAAGTTTAATTCAGGAATAGTATATCCATTTGAGCACCGACACCCGGTGCAAGTGTCATTACTAACGGTGTAGCAGAGTTATTACGCAAGGTTATTACGTCACCGGCACTTAGAGTCAGAATGGTATTTCCGCTTAGTTCACCGGTTGCAACCAAGGCTGTTATTTCTGTTGATGGCTGAACAGTACCATTTACTGCAATAGCGATGGCTGATCCTACTCCGGCAGTGATAGATACATTGTAAATGATTTCATAATCACCGGCAGATGGAACAGTTATTGTAGTTAGGCCTGGGGTGTGAGTTATTCCAACCAAAGGACCGTTATTGCTGAATGGTACGTCCGCACCACCTACCACAGTCGAATCTGCTATAGTTGCAAGTTCGTATACATTTCCGTAAGAAGCGATACCTGCACCGGTAGGTCCGGCAGGTCCAGTAGCGCCAGTAGCACCGGCAGGTCCAGTAGCACCGGTAGCACCCGTAGCCCCTGTAGCACCGGTAGCACCGGCAGGTCCAGTAGCGCCAGTAGCACCGGCAGGTCCGGTAGCACCGGTAGCACCCGTAGCACCCGTAGCCCCTGTAGCACCGGTAGCACCGGCAGGTCCAGTAGGTCCAGTAGCACCGGCAGGTCCAGTAGCACCCGTAGCACCGGCAGGTCCGGTAGCGCCAGTAGCACCGGCAGGTCCGGTGGCTCCAGTAGCCCCAGTAGCACCGGCAGGTCCGGTAGCACCAGTAGCACCGGCAGGTCCGGTAGCACCCGTAGCACCGACAGGTCCAGTAGCACCCGTAGCACCGGCAGGTCCGGTGGCTCCAGTAGCCCCAGTAGCACCGGCAGGTCCAGTAGCGCCAGTAGCCCCTGTAGCCCCGGTAGCACCGGTAGGTCCGGTAGGTCCGGTAGGTCCAGTCGGCCCAGTCGGCCCGGTAGGTCCAACAGGTCCGGACGAAGTTATCAAGGATACATCGTCTACGACTACAGTGGCTGTATTCGTCTCGCCCTGTTTACTTACAGATACGATAGTGTACACTGTTCCAATGGGTGCAGGCGTAGTTGTGCCTGTGAACTCCTGCCAATTATCCAGTGTTGCATCAGGAAGAGTACCGGGGGCGATACTTATTACAAGACCTAGACCGAGATAATTATAACTTGCATCAAAGTAAGCTATAGTTATAGTTGTAAGTGGGTTTGGCAATTCCCCTACTTTTGCGAGGAAAGCTGAGAATTCATAGGGCTCAGTAAAATCTGCTTCAACTATCTGGTAAATAGTCGATGTTGTACCACCATCGAGTAGCTGTGCTGAAAAAGTACCTGAATAGCTATAAGCGGCTGTTACTACGGCATTAAAAGCGTTCCAGGGAGGAAATGTACCCGTTTCAAAACCGCCATTTATTATAACATTAGTAGCCATTTTATAATTTCCACCTCCTTAAAAGTTTTGGTAATAGACATACTAGTGAAGGATTTAGTATGCTACGTTAACAGTATATGGGTGTATAGTTTAATTTGTTCCTTATGTTAACAAAAAACAATAAAAAGTGACGTTATGTGTAACATATTTGCAGCATATAAATAGTAACAGATATATTTATAATGAGTGGGGTTATTATGGGAGACAAAAAAATAAAATTAGCTATATTTTCAAAAGGCGATGATAAATTCATCGGCGATATAGTTAATAAACTGTCAGAGTATTATGATATAAAAAAAATAACTGTCAGCATGTTGCACATGGAAAAACTGGAAGAATGGATGAAATGGGCTGATATTTGTTGGTTTGAATGGTGTGATGATATTTTGGTATACGCAGGAAAACTTAATATTGCAAAAGAAAAAAAAATAATTTGCAGACTGCATAGCTATGAGGCATTTACAAATTATCCGGCAAGAGTTAATTGGAATTGTGTTGACAGGCTCATATTCATATCGGAATCAATACGTAAATATACAGTTAAAACTTTTGGTATAGATGAAAAAATTACTACGGTAATACCAAACGGAGTAGACTTATCCCATTTCAATTTTAAAAATAGAAGCTCAGGATTTAATGTTGCTTATGTAGGATATATTAATTACAAAAAAGGTCCAATGCTGCTTTTACAAGTCTTTAAAGCCCTATACGATTGTGATAACAGATATAATTTTTATATTGCGGGTCAATTTCAAGACCCAAGATACTCACTGTATTTCAAACAAATGGTAGCCGAAATGGGACTGGAAAAAAACTATAACTTTGAAGGCTGGCAAACGAATCTGGATAAATGGTTAGAGGATAAAAACTATATACTCTGCACCAGTGTACTGGAATCTCAGAACATGAGTGTAATGCAGGCAATGGCCAAAGGTATAAAGCCGATTATGCACAATTTCGCAGGTGCATCAGAAATTTATCCTCGCAAATATTTATGGAACACGGTTAATGAAGCTGTTTTGAAAATTAGTGATGCTGAATATAATTCAAACGAATACAGAAATTTTGTTATTGATAATTATTCTTTGAATATGCAGTTAAAATCAATAATATCTTTACTGGAGGATATTTCAGCCGAAAACAAAGACATTACAGGCTTTGATTATAAGAATTATTGGAATAGGAGACTAAATTCAAGATTTGACATTGAAGGGGTAGGGTTTATAGGCTTAGGTGAGATATATAACCAGTTTCTTTACCAGAACAGAATATATTTGCTGGATGCAATAATAAATAAATTAATTGATAATATAAACAGCAAAAGAATTTTGGAGCTGGGCCCGGGAACCGGAATCTTTACAGGACTGTTTCATAGTAATAAAGTCACAGCGTATGAAGCCATTGATATTTCAGAGAAGTCGGTAGCTGAGTTGAGTAAAACATACCCGGAGTATTTATTCAAAAATGGTGATGTAAGCGATGAAATGTACTATAGCGGAAAATATGATTTAGTATTTGCAGGAGATGTATTGCTGCATTTAACAGATGAAATAAAGTATAAAAAAGTTTTGGAAAATATATCTAATCATTTGGACAATAACGGATTTTGCATAATACTTGACCCCATAAGTGTTTTGCAGACAAAAAGTAAGTCACCTCATATGGTAATAAGGGATAGAGAGTTTGTAGAAACAAATTTAGAAGTTTTTGGTTTGGATTTGGTGGAAATGCTTCCGGTTTCATACTTTATGAACTACCCGTTTGACAAGGATTTGGAGGGGAAAGCGGGAGATGCTGCTATGCAATTGTTTACTACTCTTCCTGAAATATTTAAAGACAGTGAATTGAGTATTGATGAGAAAAATATAATAGGGGAATACCTTATGCTAAAAGACAGACAGCTGATATGTAACAAGAATATGGGCTTGACAGAAAAGCTCCTTATTATAAAAAAGAAGTCAAACCCTTGCAAAACAAGTATTAAGCTACAGGAAATATATGATACGGACAGTATTATGGAACAAACTGTACTGCTTGAAAAGCAAATAAAGGAAAATAAAAAATTATGGCACAAATTTTCAGGGAAAGCGGATATTTTAAGACTTCTGGAAAACGAGGTTAATCCCACCTTTGAATATATCCGTAACAAATTGAATGAGTTTATCTCCTATGAAACTAAGGATTTTGACACTTTTGATTTTACTGCTGCCCAAGTAATCATAGGCAAAAGGGAGAAGTATCACAGCTATGAATTAATAGAGTTTGTATTAAATAACAATCAGGACAAAAAGTTAATTATAAATAATATCTGGTATGACTTGTATAATAAATCATATATACTTCCTCAGCAAATTAAGATTAGTAAAAACTCTGATAAAATCCTGTCAATAACAAGCAGTATTTTAAAAAAAGACGCTATATATAAGAACAATATTTCAGGCTTTATACCGGACATGAAAATCAAAGCAGAAGTGGAGCAGAATTATCTTGCTCATATGTGGGAAAGAGGCATACCGGCTTCACAATTTCTTCCGCTTCGTGTTTACCTTAAAATAGCGGAGAGATACACCTTTGCTTTGACCTTTATGAATAATGAGAGCAGAGTGCTGGAAGCTCCCTGTGGCTTTGGTTATGGTGCTGCGTACTTAGCAAAGTTGTGTAAGAGTGTGGAGGCGGTAGATATAGCGGAAGATAATATACGATTTGCAAAGGGGGCTTACAGACAGCCAAATGTACATTGGAATAGGGGAGATGTTACCTGTTTGCCTTATGCTGCAGAGGAATTTGATGTATATGTTTCTTTTGAAGTGTTTGAACACTTGGCTGTTGATATGACTGCTAAGCACGTAGAAGAGGCTTACAGGGTTTTGAAGAAAGGGGGGAAGTTCATTATATCTACACCAAACAAGGCCATGAGAAGAAATGTTCATAATCCTTTTCATATAAAAGAGTATGAATTTGAAGAATTCAGCACAATACTGAATAGGGTATTTGATTCGGTAGAATTTTATTCCGTAGAGAATTTTAAAGTAGAAAAAGGAATGAAGAAAACCGCAAGCAATATGATAGCAGTTTGTGAAAAATAAGGAGAGGGTTGTGGCAAATTAGTTTCTTATTAACCTGTGCGTGAGTATAAATTGTATCAATGAAAGCTTGGTTAAAGATATTTGCAGATGTTTATAGGCGAAGACGGATATTTTACCGGAAAACCTATCATGAAGTAGGTTTTAGCGAAACCATGAATCACGGACGATGAATGTGAGCGACGGTAAAATATCCTATGATGAGCCGCCAGAAACTCTTGCAAATATCTTGGAAGCAAGCATTGATATAATTTTATACGGGAGTACAGGTGTTAAAACATAAAAACTTTATTTTATAGACTGTTTAATACTGCTGACATAATCATATAGAGGTTTTGCAGCATCCTTGCCATATTGCTCAATAATTTTCACAATAGCGCTCCCAACAATAACCCCATCAGCATATTTAGAAATCTCTGATGCCTGCTGAGGTGTGGATATACCAAACCCAACAGCTACCGGAACATTAGTGGCAGACCTGACAGAGGATACAATTGACTGAAGGTCTGTTTTTATTTCATTTCTTACACCTGTAACTCCCTTTGAGGATACACAGTAGACAAACCCCTTAGCGCAGGAAGCTAACTTGTTTATACGTTCCTCGGAGGTAGGTGCAATTAATGATATAATATCAACATTATATTTATCACTAAAAGGAATTAGCTCGCCTTTTTCCTCAAAAGGAATATCAGGAATTATAACACCGTCAATACCATACTCACTGCATTGTCTGAAAAAGTGGTCATAACCGTAGGTGAACACAGGATTAAGATAGGTTAGAAAAACAATTGGAACCTGAGTCTTTTGTCTTATTCTTTTAACTGTTTCAAAAACTTTATCCATGGTAGTTCCATTGGCTAATGCCCTTACGTTTGCTCTTTGAATAACCTCACCCTCTGCGATGGGGTCTGAAAACGGAATACCTATCTCAATAAGGTCAGCACCTGCCTTAACCATTTCCAGTACAAATTCCTCGGTCTTTTCCAGTGACGGGTCACCTGCTGTAAGAAAGCCTATAAATGCCTTGCCATTCTTAAATGCATTACTTATTTTACTCATCTATATTCACCCCCATATATTTTGCAATAGCGGCAACATCCTTGTCTCCTCTTCCTGACAGGCAAATGACTATTATTTTGTCATTTCCCATTTTAGGTGCAATTTTCATTGCATGTGCAACTGCGTGGGAGCTTTCAATTGCCGGAATGATACCTTCTGTTCTGGACAAATATTCAAAGGCGGCAACCGCCTCGGCATCGGTTACGGGAACATACTTGGCACGGTCTGTGTCATGCAGGGATGCATGTTCGGGGCCTATACCCGGATAATCCAGTCCTGCTGAGATAGAGTATACAGGAGCAATTTGCCCATACTCATCCTGACAGAAATAAGATTTCATACCGTGGAATATTCCGAGCTGTCCTTTTGCAATAGTTGCTGCATGTAATTCAGTGTCCACACCTTTTCCCGCTGCTTCACATCCTATCAGTTCAACGGATTTGTCTCCGATAAAGTCGTAAAAAAGTCCCATTGAATTACTTCCGCCGCCAACACAAGCCATAGCCACATCCGGTAGCCTGCCTTCCTTCTCAAGCATCTGTTCTTTGACTTCCTTACCGATAACACTCTGATAATCTCTTACAATCATTGGGAAGGGGTGAGGCCCCATAACAGAACCTAGTACATAAGCTGTGTCCTCCATTCTGGAAGCCCACTCACGAAAAGTCTCATTAACTGCATCCTTCAGGGTTTGCGTTCCGCTTGTAACCGGATGAACCTTTGCACCCAAAAGCTCCATTCTGAAAACATTAAGAGCCTGACGCTTGGTATCCTCCAAGCCCATAAAAATTTCACAATCCAGACCCATAAGAGCCGCAGCGGTTGCGGTAGCAACACCGTGCTGTCCTGCACCTGTTTCTGCTATTACACGCTTTTTGCCCATTTTTTTTGCCAGAAGTACCTGACCCAGAACATTGTTTATTTTGTGGGAGCCTGTGTGATTCAAGTCCTCACGCTTCAGGTATATTTTTGCGCCACCCAAATCCTCCGTCATTTTTTTTGCGAAATAGAGAAGGGAGGGCCTTCCGGCGTATTCTTTCAATAAGGTATCAAGCTCCCTGTTGAAGTCAAAATCATTCTTGTAGTAGTTATAACTCTCCTCGAGTTCGTTTATGGTGTTCATTAAAATTTCAGGGACATACTGCCCGCCATGCTTTCCGTATCTGCCTTTTAGCATTTACTTCACACTCCTTACCAAATTTACAATATTTAAAATTTTATTTCTGTCCTTAATGGAATCTGTTTCCACGCCACTGCTGACATCCAGACAGTAGGGGTTTATATTTCTTATTGCTGTCTCTGCATTTCCGGCTGATATTCCTCCAGCCAGAAAGAAAGGTTTGGCTGTATCTGAAATCAGCCCCCAGTCAAAGGCTTTGCCTGTGCCTCCGTACTCATTGCCTAAGTAGGTATCCAGAAGCAAATAGTCGCAGGGAAGTGAACAGGCTGCTTTTACCGATTCACTGTCCTTGACTCTCACAGCCTTTATAATCGGGTTGTTTATTTTCTGACGCAGTGACTCTATATATTCTGAACTTTCGTCTCCATGGAGTTGGACGAAGTCAATAATACCGTTTTTGCATAGGGAGGTTATCATATCCGTATCCTCATTTACAAAAACTCCCACAGCAGGTATTCTTGAATCCAGAGGTTTTTTAAGCCCTTCTGCAACTTCAGCAGTTACCTGTCTTTTGCTTTTCGCAAAAACAAAACCTATAAAATCCGGCAGAGCCTCATTTACATATTCAATATCCTGAGGTCTTGTTAAACCGCAGATTTTTATTTTTACAGACATAAGAATCCTCCCGTGAGAAATGTTTAGTTTTTTACAGAACCCCGCAGTTTTGCCAGTTCAGCCCCTGTATCACCGCTTTTCATAAGGGTTTCACCAATGAGAACCGCATTTGCTCCTACTTCTCGCAGTACTGATATATCCTGAGCATTGCGGATACCGCTTTCCGATACAAAACTTATATTTTTGGGTACAAGTTTCCTAAGCCGTACACTGTTTGTTATATCAACCTCGAAGGTATTCAGGTTCCTGTTATTTACGCCGATAATCCTGCTGCCTGCTTCAATTGCACTATTAACTTCGTCTTCATCGTGGGCTTCCACAAGACAGGATAGTCCAAGGCTATCAGCAATCTTAATATATTCTTTCAAAGTATCAGTATCCAGCAAAGCACATATCAACAATACACAATCTGCACCAATTAATGCTGCTTCATAAATCTGATATGAGTCAACGGTAAAATCTTTTCTAAGCACAGGAATACGCACCTCTTTTTTTACTTCTTTCAGATATTGGTCACTACCCAGAAAAAATTCAGGCTCTGTCAGAACCGAGATTGCTCCTGCTCCCGCGGCTTCATATTCTCTGGCTATATCAATATAAGGAAAATTCTCAGAAATAAGTCCTTTAGAAGGAGAAGCTTTTTTTATTTCACATATAAAAGTAAGCTCACCATTTTTTATTACTTTTTCAAAAGCAAAAGGATTCTTATTTGTCAGTTTTAATGCCTCAGACTTTACCAAAGCAAAAGGCGCTTCCTTTTTCAGTTTTTCAACACGTATTTTTGTACTGGCAGCAATTTTATCTAATATCATCATGGCACCTCTTGATTAAAGCTGTTTGACAGCTCTATAAATTTGTCCAGCTGGGTCTTTGCAGCACCGCTGTCAATAAGCTGTTCAGCCATTTTAACACAATCTCTTAGAGTAGTTTGGTTGTAAGACATATAAAGGCATAGTGCCGAATTCAGTACAACGATATCCCTTTTTGGCCCCTTACTGCCGTTTAAAATCTCCAGAGCTATTGAGGCATTTTCCTTTGGGTCACCCCCCACCAAATCCTTTAAGGCGCATCTTGAAAAACCCAATTGCTCAGGGGAGAGGAAGAAGCTGTTAATGCTGCCGTTGCTTACTTCGCAGATTGTGGTGGTGTTGCAGAGAGTTACTTCATCCAGACCGTCATGACCGTGGACAACCATTGCCCGTTTAACGCCCAGATTTAGTAGAACTCTGGCAAGGGGCTCCACCAGATTTTCATCATATACACCCAAAAGCTGCATATTTGCTCCTGCCGGGTTTGCCAGAGGGCCAAGTATATTGAAAATAGTTCTCACTGACAGTTCCTTGCGGACAGGAGCTGCATACTTCATAGAAGCATGATAGGTTGGAGCAAACATAAAACACATTCCGATTTTTTGCAGTATTTCTGCACTTTGCTCCGCAGACAAAGCAATATTAATACCCAGTGCCTCCAGAAGGTCGGCACTTCCGCATTTACTGGATACTGAACGTCCTCCGTGTTTTGCAACGGGGACACCTCCTGCTGAAACTACAAAAGAGGAAACTGTTGAAATATTGAAAGTGTTGGCCTCGTCTCCGCCTGTTCCTACGATATCCAGAACATCCTTTTGCGGATGGATTCGCTTGCACTTTTGCCTCATAACAGTTGCACATGCGGTTATTTCGTCAATGGTCTCACCCTTCATTCTCATGGCTGTGAGGAATGAGCCTATCTGTGCAGTGGTAGCACGGCCTTCCATGATTTCCTCCATAACCTGTGTTGTTTTATCACGGTTTAAATCCTGTTTGTTGATTACCTGATATATAGCTTCCTGAATCAATTTGCCTCACCGCCTATTCTAAGAAAGTTATCCAATATTTTTATACCATTGGGTGTTAAAACAGATTCCGGATGAAATTGAAGTCCGTAAACATTATAATCTCTGTGCTTAATGCCCATTACTTCACCGCCGTCATCCTCTCCTATAACCAACAGTTCGTCGGGGAGAGTGTTGCGTACTGCTGACAAGGAATGATATCTTGCACCTTCAATAATGGGTGGAAGGCCTCTGAAAACAGCACTGCCGTTTGCAATGTGTATGAGGCTTTTTTTACCGTGCATCAGTACCTTTGCATATGAAACAGTAGCTCCAAAGGCTTCACAGATTGCCTGATGTCCAAGGCATACCCCTAAAATGGGTTTTACTTTATGGAAGTGCTTTATTACTGCCTCGCATATACCTGCATCTGAGGGACGACCCGGCCCCGGGGAGAGAATAATATGTGAAGGGTTTAAAGCTTCTATTTCCTCGATGGTAATCTCATCATTTCTGACTACCCTTATATCACTGTTTATAGTCCCTATAAGCTGATATAGGTTATAAGAAAAGCTGTCATAGTTATCAATTAATAAAATCATTAGTCAATCCCCCTTTCGGACATCTCTAAAGCACTTATTACGGCGCTTGCCTTATTGACGGTTTCCATGTACTCTGTTTCGGGAACACTGTCTGCAACTATACCTCCGCCGGATTGAACATATACTTTTTTATCCTTTAGAATAGCTGTTCTTATTGCAATACAGGTGTCCATATTCCCCGTAAAATCAATGTATCCTATTGTACCGCCGTAAATTCCTCTCTTATGTCCCTCAACTTCATTTATTATCTGACAGGCACGGATTTTGGGTGCTCCCGAAAGAGTTCCGGCAGGGAGGATAGCAGTTATGGCATCCAGTTGATCCATATCCTTACGAAGCTTGCCGATAACTTTGGACTCTATATGAATAACGTGGGAGAATTTCTTTATACTCAGATAATTCTTAACCTCAACGGTTCCAAATTCACTGATTCTCCCTAAATCGTTCCTCCCAAGGTCTACAAGCATGTTATGCTCGGATAGCTCTTTTTCATCACTTAAAAGGCCTCTAATCAATTCTTTGTCTTTTTCCTCGGTTTCCCCACGGGGTCTTGTTCCGGCGATAGGGAAGGTGGAGAGATTGCCGTTTTCAAGCTTTATAAGAGTTTCAGGTGAGGTTCCGGTTATCTCTAAATCATCAAACTTTACAAAGAACATATATGGTGACGGATTAGTGGTTCTTAAAGTTCTGTAGGCATCCAAAAGGCTTCCTTCAAAGTCTGCTGTTTGCCTGTTGGATGGAACAGCCTGAAATATATCGCCTTCAAAAATGTGGTGCTTAACCTTTTCTACAATTTTGGAGTACTCCTCAATGCTGAATTTAGGGGTAAAGGGTGACAATAATTTTGAGACTGTCTTTTCGCTAGGGATTTCCTGTTTAATCAAATGTATTATACGGTCTATTTCCTTTAAAGCTTTTTCATAATTTACTTCAAGATTATCTGTTTTTATATTAACAATGACAATAATTTTTTGCTTAAAATGGTCAAAGGCTATTACCTTGTCGAAGAGCATTAAATCCACATCGTTAAAGTTTGTGTCATCTATTCCGTCAAGCTTTAGTGTTCTTTCGGAATACTTTATATAATCGTATGCAAAGTAACCTACAAAGCCTCCCGTAAAAGGTGGAAGAAAGCTGAGTCTGGGGCTTCTGTATTGGTTCAGAATTTCTCTGATGTGACTGTTGGGATCATTTGTGGCAACCTTTTTTGAACACTCGCCCTTAATTTCAAGGTTTCCGTCTTTGCAAGAAAGTTCAATAACGGGATCAAAGCCCAGAAATGAGTACCGACCCCATTTTTCGCCGTTTTCAACGCTTTCCAGAAGATAATAACGACTGCTCACTGCCCTGAGGCTTTGGAGTACTGCAATTGGTGTTTTAATATCCGAAAAGATTTCGCAACTGACAGGTATAATTGTATATCCTGCTGACAGTTGTTTTGCTTCCTCCAAACTTGGTTTGTACATAAAACCACTCCTTCTTTGTGCAAGATTTATTTTCTTTGATAAACTAAAAACACCCGCCCTTTGACTGAAATAGTCAAGGACGAGTGTAAAAAATTCACCCGCGGTGCCACCTTGTTTTGTAAGTAAATAAATCTTACACACTTACGAAATACAAACATATTTCTCACAAATAACGCATGTGTTACGTCGTAGAATACTCTGGAAAGATATTTCCATTTGACTACGCCCTCAGTGGTCCATTTGATGTACTGCGTTCTGCAAGGCTCTCAGCTTCCCTTGCTCTCTGTAAGTGCACGTATCACCGTTATCTCCACATCAACGGTTTTAAGGGCAGATATTAAATTTAATATAAGATTACATCCATATTTAAAAGTTGTCAATACGTTTTAACATAAAAAACATAAAAATACTTAAAAGTATAAAATTTACATAGAATAATACGTTTTTGTGGGACATGCACTATTCTGTTTAAATGAAAATATACTATCCTGAGGTGAAAAGACCGTGGGGGTTATTCTATCAATTTTTTTACTGTGCCTGGCACCGAATTTAGACAATATGGCAATCGGTCTGGCATATGGAGCAAGAAAGATAAATGTACCGTTCAAGTCAAATATTTCAATCGCTTTATTTTCGGGTATAGCAACACTGTTGTCCAGTCTGCTTGGAAACATACTTACAAACTATATTCCCGATTTCCTTGGAAAGACTATTGGCGGTTCTATAGTGATTATTATGGGCTTATTCACGATTATCGGATATCTGAATAGCAGAAGGAAATCTAAAAAGGTTCATGGCAACAGCCTTCAGTACATAGACGATATAAAGGCTGTAATGGATGACCCGGGTATTGCAGATAGAGACTATTCCGGAGATATATCACTTAAAGAATCCATACTTCTGGGCATAGCACTGGCATCCAATTGTATTGGTACGGGATTTGGGGCAGGTGTATCGGGAATTAATGCATTTGTTTTGTCAGCGGCAGTAGTAGCCTTCAGCCTGATGACTATATGGGTGGGGGCAATAATAGGCAGACGATATGCATCAAAATTTCTGGGTGAAAAAGCAACAGTCATATCGGGCATACTGTTGCTGGTTATAGGATTGTACCAAATAATTGCATAATTACTTGCTTTTAGTCTTATCATTTTGATTCAGCAAGGACATTATTTTCTCAGCTGCAATCCTATGAGCATTTGCTTCGCTTGAAAGCTGTAATGCAAAAAGACGAAGTGAGTTTTCGTAATCGTCTTCATCCACATTCTCAATGAGGGTTAGTAGCTTTTGAGAAACACTGCTAAATGCCTGATCCTGAAGATTTGTCAGTTCATTATAAAAATTATGGTACTCATCTTCGTCGTTAAAATTACCCAGTGAACGGGCAATAAGCGGAATTGGCAATACCGGCTTCAGCATTGACATAATGTAAAGAGACACAAGATGCACCCTGTCATACTTCTTATTAACAGGACGTTTTAAATAGCCTTCCTTTACATAATTATTTACCATACTTGAGGTAATTGTCTTACTGGAATCGGAAGTATCCCCGAAAATGTTCAACAATCTTTCAAGATAAGTTACTACTTGATCCATATATAAATCTATTGCAGGAAACTGACTCCAATTTTCAGTTTTGTATGAGCCAAGGGAGGCCGATAATTGGCCAAGTTCTTCCTTTATATTATTGACTTTAATATTGTCCAAAATGAATATCACTCCTGATAAATGGTTATCTTAATTATAACACATTGTTTATTTATTACAATATAGTTATTACAAAACCTTGACAAGAAGAACTAAAACGGGTAATATAGTATTGAAAACTAGATAATAAAATATTGATAATATAATACATAATTTTAGTGATATATAATTACAGGTAATAGGAGTGTATCGTCTATGTCAAATTCAGCAAATAAAAATATAATTGTTTGGGGAGATTCAATTTTAAAAGGCGTTATTCTGGATGAAAACGACGGCAAATACAAGGTAATGAAGGATAACAGCATAAGCAGCTTTGCCCAGATAACAGGGTTTAATGTAAAAAATAATGCATACTTCGGTATGACATCCACTAAGGCCCTGAACAGAATATCAAATTCTATAGACAAATTAATTTCCGATAAAGAAAATATTGTAATAATAGAATTTGGCGGAAATGATTGCGATTTTAATTGGAGCGAGGTAGCTGAAAACCCTGACTTGGTGCATCAGCCTAAGACTTCCATTGAAAGCTTTAAAAACACTCTTCAAAATATGGTGGAGATGTTCAGAAAAAAGGGGATAACTCCGGTACTTATGAACTTACCGCCTCTGGAACCTGAGAGATATTTTAACTGGATTTCAAAAGGGTTAAACAAGGAAAATATACTTCACTGGTTGGGTGATGTGGCAAGGATATACCGTTGGCAGGAAGCTTATAACAATGCAGTAGAGTGGGTTTCACGCCAAATGGACTGCAAAATGATAGATATCAGAGAAAGCTTTTTGCTAAGTAAGAACTACGGTACACAGATTTGTGCAGATGGTATTCATCCCAACGAAGAAGGCCATAAAAAGATTTTAGAATCCATGCTGGAATTCAGCTTCTAAGAGGAAGTTGAATTAAATATTTTTGGATAAATTATCCGAAAATCATCTTTATACTTTTTACAAAGGATAAAGATAAAATATGAGAGCATAACAGTAAGAATTTAACCGGACCGCTGGTTTGGTAGGCAAAAACATCAAACAAGAATACGGAAACGATTAATCCATTAATTGAATACTGGTATGCTAGGGAACTCTTTTAATGTATCCACTTAGAATTCAAGATGTTTTTTAGTAAATAGCACATTGGGGGTGCTATTTTTTGCTTTATATATGCCCCTTTTGGGGTATATTTCCTGAAAAACGGCACGGTTATGCCATTTAAAAGTCCTTGCTTCGCTCAGTTATCAAACACATGACAAGGTTTGCACTGGCGAATAGTACTTGGAATTGGTTCATGTGCTTCTCTATATCTAAACCGCTTTTTAACAATGAGCAATGGATGATCTATTTTGCAACGTATTGATAATTTACGGTTTTCTATCTGCTTGTCTCAGTTGATTCCCTTATATTCGTCTGTAACTTTTATGCTTGATGGATGTACATTTACTTGCATTTCAATCAATTACAAATGCTTATCTTTAAAAAATGAAACAATATAAATTTTACAAAATATGAGAACTATGTTATTATTTATCAAAAGATACGTCTTAATTTTAGAAGGTGAAAAATTATGAAAAAAAATCTTAAAAAATCAGTTTTATGTATAGCAGTATTAGTTTGTATTATTACCTCTTTTACATTTGTAAATGCATACACTTATAGTTATACCACTGTAAGGACAGATTCTACAAATGTTGAGAAGAGTGGTACTGGTTGGAGGCTGTTTGTAGAATATGATGAGGGATCAATACTTCCTTATGACGATGTTTGGGGTTGTGCAAATGCAGCATGCGAGGGTAAATGGGTATATACTGAAATAGATTTTGCAGACGGAGCTGGAACTTTATATGATTGGTCCGAGCAAATGGACAGTGTAGGATCTATGGGTCATATATCAAGCCATGATACTGCAACCGGTCATTCATTAGCACGCATATATAATGGAACTAGTAGATCTGCTAGCGTTTATAAGGATCTATATTTGAAGGTTACTAATTAAGTTTTAGGAATACATATTTTTAAGAGATCGTGTGCTTTGTTTTTGTAGCAAAATAAATAAGATTCAAAAATAAATAGGCATCGTAATATTGCCTATTTATTTTTGCTTATTTATTATTAATCATATGCTTGGGAGTGTATTATGCTTAAAAAAATATATATATTAATAGATAGAATAGTATCATTATATAAAAAAAATCGTTTAGTTTTTATACTGTTTATTGTAGTACAAATAATTACTATTTTTGCTTACATGTTTTTTTTCACAACGATAATTAATACTAGAGCAAATTACGTATCACAATATACAAGCATGCGTACAATAAAAACTGATTTGAAAAAATGTAAGCTTGATAAACAGATTACAAATAATGTTGTAAATATTATTAAGAATAATAATATTTCAGATATAGAAAATATTTCTATGTTTTTTATTGATAATACAAATAACAGACAGCTTGTAGGTTATTTATATCCGAATAAATTTTCCAAGGATGTGTTTGGATCTCCTATTTCATTTGAGGATATTGAAAAAGGTAGCTATGTGGTTATACCTAGAAATCCTGATAATAGATATAATCCAAATGTTGAGCAATATAATATTGGAGACAACATGGTTATTAAAAATAAAAGCTTTAAAGTAAAAGGAATTCGAAAGTATTATTATCTTGATGAAATACCATATACTACAGGACTTAAGTTTTTAACTCTATCTGCTTTTGATATAATTTTACCCGATAGTACTTCAGATAAACAAAAAGAGATGCTAAAGAAGTATTTAGAAACAAATATTAAGAATATAAAGGTTATATTACCGGAATCTATACCCGAGAAAGTTATTACCAGTCTATTTATACCTCTTGTATCCAGTATTTTTATAGGACTAATAGCAATTTTCAACTTTACCTTTTTATATAAGTATATGATTGAGAAATCAAGAAAGGATTATATTTTACTTCGTATTTGTGGTTGTTCACGCTTAAAGAGTATATTGTTATTATTTTCTCAAATGGCTTTCCTTTTTACTATATCATATTTTATTAGTTTAATTGTATTATTGATACTTAAAAAAACAAATGTAAGTATATTTAGTCAAACATCTATAACAATTTCCAACTGCTTAGTTATATATATATCGTTCTTATCAATTATTATATTGGCAATAACACCATTTTTAATAAGTGTATTTAAAAAATCATTAATAGCAAACCAAAAATTATTGTAGTTTCCGACAAATAAATTGAAATATGGGGTGATGATTTGAAGACATTTTTGCTGGCTATGAAAATGTTTAAGAAAAATAAGTTCTTAAATTCGATACTTATTGTGGAATTAGCATGCATTTCTGTCATATTAGTCGTTGTGATAAACATGTCAATAAATAACACAAATATTATGAATACTTTTAAAAATAGTAGCTATAGAATAATATATTGTATGAATCAAAATAGGGAAACAAATGCAGATAAGCTTGCTGATACCTTAAAAGAAAAAACAAAAAGGTTTAAATGGGTTATAGGTATTTCCAATATTCGAAGAAGTTTTGGGTCTCTAAACAAAGATGCAAGTAAAGATAAAGCAGTGAATATTTTTATGATGGACGATGAATCCAAAAAAGCTATTAAGTATCCATTATCAAAGGGAAAATGGTTTGATGTTCAAAAAATAAATGGTTATGAACCTTGCGTTATCGGCGGATATTTATCAAACAAATATAAAATAGGTGATATAATTACTGCATACATACCTACGGAACAAGATAACGTAAAAAAAGAAATAAGCTATATGGTTACAGGTATTTTGTCAAAGCCGGAGAAGGTATTGTCGCTAAATTTAACTGCACTGAATATGGAATTACCTTTATCGCTTTTATATAAAAGTCAGACTGAAACTGGTTTATTTATAGTTACTTCTCTATCAAAAGTCAGTATATCGAGTGTACCTTATGGAAATGTTTTCATATACCTTGATAAATCATGTCCAGAAGATACAATTAATCAATTAAAAAAGGAAATATCTATCGCATATACAAAAACAGACACTGAACTAATTAATGATGAGCAAAAAGAAATATCGCATCTCATGTCACTACTGCTGCCTTTTATTATTATGTTGTTTTTAGTGTCCTCATGTGGGATTATATCTATGTGTATGCTTACTACATTAAAAAACATGAATCAATTTAAAATTTACTACATAACGGGATGTACACAAAGGCGTGCTATTTTAGTAACCGGAATATACTCCTTGCTTTATTTTGTACTTTCAGGATTGCTTTTCATAGGAATTTTACATTATTTTAATACACGTCGTACTGGAAGAATAGAAAGTACACTTTTTATTCTGAATGATAAAAGTTTATTAATAGTTTGTATTTCAAGTATCGCCGTGTCTGTAGTTTCATTTATTATACCCTTCTTTTTATTAAAAAGAAATAAACCTATTGATATGTTAAGAATAAGTTAAGGAGCGAATATAATGATTAAATTAAACGGAGTTACAAAAAAGTACAATATTGGTATGCCTAACGAGTTAACTGCATTAAATAATATAAATATAGAAATAAAGGAAGGCGAAATGATAGCAATAATGGGTACATCTGGCGCTGGCAAATCAACATTGATGCATATCATCGGGTGTATAGATAACAGTACTGAAGGTAGTTACTTTTTTGGCAATACGCAAATTAATAAATTGTCTGAAGGAAGGCTTTCTAAATTCAGAAATGAGAGTATAGGCATCCTACTCCAAGATTTTGCATTATTAAACGATGAAACTGCATTGCAAAATGTTTTGACACCACTATATTTTAACAAAACACCATTAATTAAAATGAAAACAACGGCCAGAGAGGCACTGGCAATGGTGGGTGTTGAAGAATTAGAAACTCAAAAAGTCGGTACAATGTCAGGTGGACAGAAGCAAAGGGTGGCTCTTGCCAGAGCTCTTGTAAATTCTCCGTCAATTATTTTAGCCGATGAACCTACAGGGGCGCTTGACAGCAAAACTGCTGATGAGATTATGGGATTGTTAGTTGATTTAAATAAAAAAGGTGTCACTGTTATTATTGTTACACATGATAATAAAATAGCAGGCTATTGCAAAAGAATTATAGAGATAGCTGATGGTATCATATGCATAGATAGAAATTTGGGGGATGACTGTATTGTTACTGAAGAAATACTCTAAAAAAAAGAAGAGGATTATTTTTAGCATATTATTAGTTATAGCTGTACTTCTTGTTTATATTATTATCGATCAGCTTATATTTTTTAATAATAAGTCTGATAGTGTCAAATTCATTAAAACCTATATACAGTGCACAGAAAGTGTAAATAATCTGCCACTTGGTTACGATACTTATAATATTAATGTACAGAAAAAGTTGATAGCAGAAAAGGAACAGGAATTTAATGATTTTTACGAGAGAAATTATGTATTAAATAATTACAACAAGGAACGAAAAATCAATTTATGCGAAATGTATAAAATTGGTATGGAGAAAAGATTAGGAAAGTTAGGAGCCATAAAGAAATTTAAAATTAAATCTGTTGACGTAATGTCAATTTATAAAGTTCCATTTGTATCATATATAACTGTTACAGTAGCATATGACATGACTTATGAGGCGAATGGAAATATTAGTTGTTTTAATGGTAGCAGCATATTTGAAAGGCAAGCCAATTCAATTAAAGAAACATATACAGAATCTGAAAGCATTCAAGTAACATTTAATTTAAAATCAGTGAATAATGAGTGGAGAATATTTGACATTCCAGAATTTGGGAGCAAAAATAATTGAAATAATATCAGTATTATAAGTTCTGTCGCAAACAATATAGATAAAAAAAGTTTGTAGCCGTAACCTTTGTGTTGGTTTATGCTACAAACTTTTTTGCAGTTAAAACTGTATTTTACTCTGCCTGAACCTGCTGCAGCTTATTCTCAATTTGCTCCACTGTAACACCTGACAGGAAATTCGGCTTGTAATTCAAAGCATTTTTAAGATTTTCTATACAATGCTCTTTGTCTCCCAGTTTCTCCAGTACCAGTGCATAGTCATAGTATGCTTCCGGGAACTTTGGCGACAATGCAATCAACTTTTTAAATATTTCATCCGCTTTTTCATATTCACCCAGCAAATAGTAGGTTTGACCCATATTATCCAATATTACAGCACCGGTACTATTGTATTCCATAGCTTCTTGATTGAATTTAAGAGCTTTTTCGAGGTCGCCTTTAAGGACATAGAAATAGCCAAGGCTTCCATAAACATTTGTATTTTTGTAATTTGGGAATATCTCCTCATAAAGTGCAATAGCTCTGTCAAGTTCCCCATTTTTCCACAATGCAAGGGCGTAATTGGATTTGAGACTGTACAGGTCATTATCTTTAATCTTTAAAGTATAGTTAAGCTGCTCCTTAAAAATCTTTAATGATTCGTCAAGCTGCCCTTCCTTTAAAAGGAGATAGCCTAAAGTTATAACTATGCCGGGTTTTGCACTTCCGGTTTTGTAGGCTTTATCCAACCAGCTTATGGCCTCCTGAGTACTACCTTTTTGATAGGCACTGTTTGCTTTTAAAACATATATAGATGATTTAATTTTTCCAAACATGTAGATTCCTCCTGTTCACTAAAGTAGATTATATCAAATATGTATTATTTTTTGTATTAAAAGTTTGATATAATATAGGACGGGTTTTGACTTCGAATGAAAAGGAGATATTACTTGTTATGGAATACAGTATTCATATAAATACAGCTGTCCTGCATATTTTAGACACCAGTGTAAATTTCCCGGTACTTTCTGATAAGGAAATTGAGCTAAACGGAGAATTGGCAGAATTTTTGGAAAAGCATATTTCCAAAACCTTTGAGGATACAAATTTAAAAAAGGCTCAGTTTACAGGTGAGGTTAATACGGTAAGGGATATGTGCGCTGCACTTAAAGAGGATTCGGGCTGTTTTATGGAAGTAACCCGGGCCATTGCAGCAATGACTTTTGAATTTATGCTTAAAAATATTGATATAGCCCCCGGAGACCTTATATGCTGTCATTTTCTTGCAGGTAATGAACCATATCTGGGGTTATTGAAACTGAACTATAAAACAGGATTTACCCACTACGTGAGCCAGATGGAAGAGGGGGCGGCAAATACGATTATACGCCACAAAACGCTTTTACCCTCTGATGGGCAAAAAGTTGATGAAGCAGTTCTTATCAGTCTGGAGACAGGTGAAATAAAACTCATCGAAAAAGCCTACGAAATAAACGGAACAAAGGAATTTTACCTGTCCAATTACCTGATTAACTGTTCAACTGATTTGTCGGACAACCAAAAGCTGAAAATTATTGACAAGGTTACACAGAAGATAAGTAAAAAATACTATGATGAGGATTTTGACAAGGTAGCTAAGCTTAAAAAAGTTGTATCCGAAGGGTTGGAGGAGAAGAACGAAATACGGGTGGATGAAATAGCTCAGGAGGTTTTTGAAACCAATCTTGCCGTCAGGGAAGAGTACATACAGGAGATTCAAAAAGCCGGACTTACAGAGGAGGCTATTACTGTACCTGAAAAATTGGCAGAGAAAAAATTTAAGACTCATAAAATCAAGACGGATACAGGCATTGAGATAAATTTTCCACTAAGCTATTACGACAACAGGGATATGATAGAATTTGCAAATAACCCGGACGGCTCCATATCAATCATAATTAAAAATGTTGGTAAAATAATAAACAAGAGGTAGGGAAAACCCTACCTCTTGTTGTTGTATATACTTATTTATGTCGTTCAATAAGGCTTGAGGAAATAAAGGATGGCAGGTATTTTCGCCACAAAGGTTCTTCCTCCACATACTTATGATTTGATATGGTGTTATACAACCAGCTGCGGTCAAAAGAACCCCCCTTAAAAGGTATATTTGAAGGTGCAGTTTCTGTATCCAACAGGTTCCTTCCATCGGTTTTTACACTATATGACAGCTCTGAGGTTGCCAGTATGGTTGGAGCGACATCAAGGAAGGATGCTGTAACAGAATCTTCCTTGTACTTCTTGTGGTCAGGCGTAAGCAAGAACATAGGAACAAACTCAAAATATTTGTCTCCCTCTATAAACGAAGCCTGAGCGAAATCCTGTGAGTTCACATTGGGAGTGTGGTCACCATAAATTATTATATAAGTGTTGCTGTATTTTGCCTGAACCTTCTCCACGAAATCCTTTATTGATTTATCAACGTAACTAAAGGAATTATAGTAGTTCTTCACAATCTCATTTTCTATATCGTCGTAAGCTTTGTTATTATAATAATGTCTGGCACTTTCAAAGGGGCCGTGACTTGTCATTGTTATAATATGTGTATAAAAAGGCATTTTACTTTTTTCAATTTTATCATAAGCAAAGGAGAAGACCTTGTCATCAGGTGCGCCCCAGCCCTCGTCATCATAGTTCATTGAGCTTATATCATAAAACTTGTTAAAGCCCATTTTTGAAAATGCTATATTTCTGTTATAAAAGGTACCCACATTGCCATGAAAAGCCATAGTGTTATACGAGGCCTTTGCAAGTTTGGAGACAACTGAATTGGGGTAGCCGTATGAAGAAAGCTTGATTGCCGGGAAAGCATCAAGGGTTTCGACACTGTTTATAACTGAAAATTCAGCGTCGGAGGTACCTCCGCCTTTATGATAGCTAAGAGTATACGGATAATATACGCTGTTATCCATTAATGAGCTAAGGTAAGGCATTACAGAGGAGCCTTTATATTTTTGTTTGACAATATTTGAATCCATTGACTCAACTTGTATTACAACATAATTTGGCTGCTGAGAGGTACTTTTTGAAATAGTTACAGAACTGGGTGAAGAAATGCTTTTACCGTAGTGAAGTTGCTTAATCAGCTTTTCTTCAGTATTATTTTGAACTATATTAACTATACCGTTTACAACAGTACCGTACCTTTCAACTATTCGGGTTTCTCCTGTATACCTGTCTTCCATGAACTGTACAACAGACTCACCGTTAGCAAAATTAAATATCTCAATCACTATAAGAATTACTGCGGACAAGCCAATAACAGCGTTGCGCAAAAAAGGCAGCCTTGTACTTTTGACTTCCCGTTTGAAACACAAGAAGAAAATGTAAAGAGCTACAGGAACATCAATAAAAACTACCAAAAGATGAACACTAATTGGGTTTGCAAAGTGGGAAGCTGAAATCATAGCTTCCTTGAACAAGGAAATCCACTGAAGAAAGTGCAAGTAGCTGTGGTAATATAGAAAGTAGGATATATTTGTAAAACAGTAAATCACTTGTATAATATACACGATTAAAAAAACGTATTTTGACTTCAGGCTAAGAACAAAGGAAAAAATAATAGCACAAATAAGTAAAGAAATCCAGAACTTGTAACCTAACGTACCTCCGCCTGTCTTTGGCAGCATGAGGTAGTTGAAAAGAGTTGTCTTAAATGCATTTAAGATTATCAGAATTATTGAAGCAATTACTGCCTTCCGGTATGGTTTATTCTTTAACGCATTTAAAATTCTACCATAAAAATTAATAAACATTACGTTTTGAATTTACCTTTCTTAGTTATAACAACAAATACCTTAATATATTCTATAAGAATTCACTCAATTTGTAAATTTATATATAATAATATTACTTACCATTAAATTTTGCCATAATGCTCATAGTATTATTATATGACTGCTTTACAAAGGATTTATTTCTGCTGTTTACATAAGGAGCTTGTACATCAGGTGATGGAGCCGGAAGTATTTTGTAAATATTTTTATTCTTTGAAGAATACATATCAATCCATGTAGGCATATAAGACACATCTTTAATATTTATGCCGCCCTTTGTGTCTTTATCAAGTTTGAGGGTGACAATAACCCCATCTTCAGTATAGACTTTATTAAGTCGTTTTGCTTTGTCTGTACGTCTGTAGCCGGATATAAAATTTCCCATAGAATAAATAACAAACTTATTTTTACCGTTTACTTGTACTATTTCTGATTTTTGTACAACGTGAGGATGAGAGCCAAGTATTATGTCAGCTCCCCATGATAAAACTTTTTTTGACAAATTTGTCTGATATGTATTTGGCGTACGAATATATTCATCACCCCAGTGAAGGACAGTTATAACCGCATCAGCACCTTGTGCTTTTACTTCCTTTATATCCTTTTGAAGGTTGGCTTCGCTTAATATATTAAGATATTTGGATTTATCACTGCTGTTTAACCTTGCTTCATGGCCGTTATAGAACTGGGAATAGCTAAGAATAGCTACTTTAATGCCCTTTACGTCTTTAATAACATATTTGTCTTTACCATCAATGGAGCTTCCGATGTTTTCCATTTTATATTCTCTGATTTTTTGAATAGTTCTTGTAAGACCGTTGATACCCCAGTCCAGACAATGGTTGTTGGAGGTAGAGAGTATGTCAACTCCTGATTGGGACAAAGCAGGAAGTATACTGTCAGGTGAGTTAAAAAGAGGAAAACTTTTGTACTTGATACCTGAACCGGCTGTAACCGTCTCAAAATTAGCTATTGTAAGGTCAGATGAACTCAAATACGGCTTTACATATTCAAAAAAGCCGGAGAAGTCATATGTCTTATTTTGGGAGTTATAGCCACTATTAAGGTTTCCCTGATGCAGCATGATATCACCTACGGCTGATATTGTTATTGACTGAGGTATCGAAGGAGTGCTTGGAGATTTGCTGGTATCAGCAGTATCGTCAGTGCTCTCTGATAAACCCGATAAACTTCTTTGTGCAGTGGGCTTTGGTGCTGCAGAATTTAAATGTCCTATATTGAAACCGCCTAATGCAAGTATTATTATTGTGCTGACTAAAAGCAGTAAGCACATAATACACAATACGTAAAAAGTGCGTTTGAAGATAATCATCTTTTTTTTCATTATGCAAATCATTCCTTTATTTTTCGGTTGGTGTTTTTTGACCAGAAATATACTATGTGTAAGGACTATAATAAACTATACCATAATCTTAATATAAATTGTATAAATTTTGAATAATATGGAAATAATATTAATTTAATAATTTTGTGATATGTTTGAAAAAGCAAATATTTGGTATTAATATAATAGTAATAGGTATGTGTAAAAATTAAAAATAACCGGGAGAGTAGATTATGACAAATATAGATAGAGTAATAATGATTGTTCTTGACAGTGTAGGAATAGGTGAACTTCCGGATGCCGGCGAATACGGTGATAAAGGAAGTAATACATTGGGAAATATCGTAAAGGTATGTAATGGAATAAATCTTCCCAACTTAAGCCGCCTTGGAATTGGAAAAATAGATGGAATAGACTATATTTCCGCACCCGAAAATGTTATGGGGAGCTATGGCAGATTGGAGGAGGTTTCTAAAGGGAAGGACACTATAACAGGACATTGGGAAATTGCAGGCCTCCAGCTTGAATATCCTTTTCCCACATATCCTGACGGTTTTCCAAAAGAAGTTCTTGAGGAGTTTGAAAAGCTTACCGGAAGAGGTGTTCTCGCAAACTGTGCCGCTTCGGGAACTGAAATAATCAAGGAGTACGGCGAGGAACACATGAAGACGGGGAAACTTATAGTTTACACCTCCGCAGACAGTGTATTTCAGATAGCTGCCCATGAAGAAATTGTTCCTCTGGAAGAATTGTATCGTATTTGCGGTATGGCAAGGGAAATGTTGCAAGGAGAACATATGGTGGGGCGTGTTATTGCCAGACCGTTTATAGGGGAACCGGGGAACTTTACAAGAACACCCAACAGAAGAGATTTTTCTGCGGAGCCCACGTCCGACACGCTTCTGGATGTTCTGAATAAAAAGGGTCTGGATGTTGTCGCTGTGGGAAAAATAGAAGACATATTTTCGAAAAAAGGAGTTACTGTTGCTGAACATACAAAAAACAACATGAATGGTGTTGACGTTACATTAAAATTTATGAAGCAAGAGAACAATGGCCTGATTTTTACAAATCTAGTAGATTTTGATATGTTGTTTGGACATAGAAATAATCCGGAAGGCTACAAACAGGCGTTAGAGGAATTCGACAACAGACTGCCTGAAATTTTGTCTGCCATGAAAGATAGCGATATACTGATAATTACAGCGGATCATGGCTGTGACCCAACTACTCCCAGTACTGACCATTCAAGAGAACATATACCTGTAATTATTTATGGTAAGGGTATAAGAGAGAATGTAAATCTTGGGACACGAGAAACCTTTGCTGATATAGCCTGCACTATTGCAGAAGTATTTAATGCAGAGAATGCTTTTCCGGGACAAAGCTTTTTAAGGGAGATTATCAAAGATTAATAAACTTTGATAAATATTGTATTTAATTGACAGATTCGCCAAAATAAGAAATTTGGACGATAATGTGTCTGATTTGGATTTGCTATTAAACTTGTTTTATATTAATATATGCAATATAACTTAATAAGAACTACAGATAAGGGAAACAGGTTTGAACCCTGTACGGTCCCGCCGCTGTGTTGGAGGAGTTCTCCATATAATCCACTGGTACATTAACCGGGAAGGAATGGAGAGTGTTGATGCCTTAGTCAGAATACCTGTCTGTAAGTGTACACTGTTAACTCTACGAGTGATAGGGGGTGTGTTTAATAAAAAATTCCAAGATGGAATTATGCCCTTTAAACACAAAACGTTTGAAGGGCTTTTATGTTTAAAGGGGTAAAAAAATAAATATTTAGGAGATATTGTAAAATGAAAAGGAATTTGAAAATTTTATCTTTTATACTTGCAATGATTTTTATTACCGGAATCTTCGGAGCTTGCAGCAGTGATACAAACCAGCAGGCTTCTGATACTACTAAGGCAATAGATACATCCGTAGAAAGTACTGCAACAGATAAATATCCTCTCACATTGGAGGATTCAAAAGGCACAAAGGTAACTATTAAGGCTAAGCCTGAGAAAATAGTAAGCTTGCCACTTGGAACCTGTGAAATGCTTATGTCACTGGTAGACAAAAGCAGAATTGCGGCTATGACTTATTATGCAGACGATGCCAAAGTTTCCAATATTGCTGATGAAGCTAAAGGAGTCGGTAAAAGGATTGAATCAAATGCGGAAAAAATAATTGCGTTGCAGCCTGACCTTGTTTTTTTGGATAAAATGGCAGATGCAAATGTCATTAAACAGCTAAGAGATGCGAATTTAACGGTGTTTATGCTAAATACTCCCTCAAATATCAAGCAGGTGGAAGATAACCTTGAACTCATAGGAAAAATTGTAGGAGAGGCAGCCAAGGCCAAGGATATAATTGCTTGGATGGAGCAGAAGCTAAAGGCTGTAAATGACAGGCTTGAACTAATGACTGATGACCAGAAGCAAACAGTACTTGATTACAGTGAAATGGGTACCACCAGCGGCAAGGGAACAAATTTTGATGATATTGTCACAAGAGCCGGTCTTATGAACCCTGTGTCAAAGGAGGGTCTTGAAGGATGGCCTGAATTATCCAAGGAAATGATAATAAAGTATAACCCACAGATTATTATTCTGCCGTCATGGTACTATGACGCAAAGGTTAGCTTTTATACTTTGAATGAGAAGATAAAAGGCGATAAGGCACTGGCAGATATAAAAGCAGTAAAGAATAATAAAGTTATTTCAGTACCGTATAATCATATTTCATCAACATCACAATACGCTGTACTGGCAGTAGAGGATATTTCAAAGGTTGCCTATCCGGGACTGTTTAAATAATCCGGAGGAAAAATGAAAAATAAAAAAATAAAAAAAGCTCTGACAAATATAGGATTTATACCGATAATGCTGCTGCTTCTGCTGATTGTAATGGTTGCGGGAACAGCTATAGGGGCGGTAAACGTACCTTTTTTTGATACCTTTAAAATCATACTTAAAAATATAGGTATATTAAAACATGCCACATTTGCTGAAGGACAGGAGCCTATAATTTTTCTTGTTAGGTTCCCCAGAGTGGTAGTAGCTGCACTTGCAGGTACAGCCCTTGCCTCATCCGGGGCAGTAATGCAGGGAATGTTCAGAAATCCCATGGCTGATCCGGGATTGTTGGGAATATCCAGCGGTTCCGGATTGGGAGCTGTTCTGGCTATAAAGCTGGGGTTAACTGCTGCAAGCATGTATTTTATGCCGCTTTTTGCATTTACGGGAGCATTTATTGCAATATTTGTAATTTACCTGCTGTCCTACCAGAAAGGAAAAGTACCCGTACTTACACTTATGCTTTCCGGTATAGCGGTGAGTACTTTTATAGGGGCAATAACCAATATTATCCTTACTCTGTCCTATGATTATCAGGTAAAGGAGTTTCTTTTCTGGTCCACGGGAGGACTTGACGGGAGGCGGTGGGAACACGTACAACTGGTGATAATTCCAATCATACTAAGTGTTGCACTTATGTTTGTTTTCTCAAGGGACTTGAATGTTCTTATGCTGGGGGAAGAGGAAGCAAAGTCCGTAGGATTAAGTTCAGGAAAAATCAGAACAGTACTGCTGATATTGGTTTCCGTTGCCACAGCAAGTGCGGTTTGTGTCAGCGGAGCCATAAGTTTTGTGGGTTTGATTGTTCCCCATATAATGAGACTTCTGGTTGGACCAAACTATAAAAAGCTGCTGCCTGCCAGCAGTATCGGAGGAGCAATTTTCCTTGTGGCCTGTGACCTTGTATCACGTGTGGTAGCCATTCCCTACGAGATTGGAGTAGGAATAATAACAGCGTTGGTGGGAGCACCTTATTTCCTTTACCTTTTACTAAGAAGCAAAAAGGAAGGAGGGGCGGTAATCTAGTATGGAGAGCATTATTGAAATTCAAAACCTTAATTATGAGATTAACAATAAAAGAATACTCGATAATATTTGCCTTAAGGTAAAAGAAGGAGAACTGGTTGGTCTCATAGGCCCTAACGGTGCAGGGAAAACCACACTGCTTAAATGTCTTAACGGTATTTATAAGGCAGAAGGTACTGTAAAGGTTAACGGAGTATTGATAGACCGGATGAGTAACAAAAGTCTTGCGGAAAAGATTGCTCTGATGCATCAGAATACCCAGATAGGTTTCCCGTTTCCCGCAAAGGAAGTAGTACTTATGGGAAGATATCCTTATCTAAAAAGGATGCAAAGAGAGAGCAAAGAGGATTTTAAGATTGCAAGAAAAAACATGGAGTATACAGATACTGAGAAGCTGGAGGATTGTGCAATAAACGAAATGTCAGGAGGAGAGCGGCAGAGAGTGCTTTTTGCAAAAACCTTGACACAGCAGACAGATATCATACTTTTGGACGAGCCTACCGCAAGTCTGGATATTACATATCAGGAACAGATATTCAAATATGCAAGAGACCTGTCTGAACAGGGAAAAACCGTGTTAGCAGCAATCCATGACCTGAAAATTGCAGCAAAATACTGTACAAGGCTTGTTCTTATGAATGATGGAAAAATTGTGTCAGACGGAAGTCCCGAGGAGGTGCTTACGTCTATGAACTTGTCACGCGTTTATGGTGTAAATGCATTGGTTTACAAAAACAGAATAACAGGTTTACTGGATATTTATATACATAAGGTCAATGAGAAAAACAAATCCGTAAGGTTTCACGTTATAGGCGGAGGGGGAACAGCCGGAAGTGTATTAAGACAGCTCTACGAACAGGGGTACTATGTATCAGCCGGGGTCTTTTTTCAGGGGGACAGTGATATAGCCTCAGCGGAGGTATTTGGTATAGATTATCTTGTGGAAAAACCGTTCTCCAGTATCACAGACAGGCTATTTAACGAGAATCTTGCGTATATAGAGAAAGCTCATACTACCGTACTCTGTAATATGCCCTTGGGATTTCAGAATATCAGAAATCTGGAGGCAGCAGAGCAGGCGGAAAAGCTTGTTATAATAGAGGACGATCTGCCTGAGACCAGAGATTTTACAGGCGGTAAAGCTGGGGAAATATATAACCGCCTCAAAAGTAAGGCGGTTGCAGTAATAAATTCCTCCAGACTGCATGAGGTGCTTTAGCAAAAGGGCATACAGTTTATAGCTTCACTCCTATTTCTTTATAATATAAATACCGTATCTTACAATACTTGTTAATATGTGGAATGTAAAAAAATATCAAAAAAACATTGACAATTAATTAACAAAGGGTTACAATTTAATTGTTAAATAATTAACACTAAGAAATTAAGGGTTGTTAAAAAAATAACAATACCCAGAGTTATAAAAAATATTGGTTGGAGATTCAGAAGCAAATCAACTTTGACTTCAAGAATATGGAGTGTGACTTATTATGACTAAGAAAAATTTGGTAGTAAATAGTGTTGACACTCTGTTGGATAAACTGGCAGAGATAAGAAAGGCACAGCAAGAATATTCAACATTTACACAGGAACAGGTTGACAAAATATTTCTAGCTGCTTCACTAGCTGCTAATAAAAAGAGAATTCCTCTTGCTAAAATGGCTCAGGCTGAAACCGGAATGGGTGTTATAGAAGACAAGGTAATCAAGAACCATTATGCAGCAGAATACATTTATAACGCATATAAGGACACACAAACCTGTGGTGTTATTGAACGTGATGAAGCTTTTGGTATCACAAAGATAGCGGAACCTCTTGGCGTTGTTGCAGCAATTGTACCAACTACAAACCCAACTTCAACAGCAATTTTCAAGGCACTTATCGCTTTGAAGACCAGAAACGGAATTATATTCTCACCACATCCGAGAGCAAAGAAATCCACTATTGAGGCTGCAAATATAATACTGGAAGCTGCTGTTGCAGCAGGTGCACCAAAGGGAATCATCGGATGGGTTGATGAACCTACAATAGAGCTTTCAGAAAGAGTTATGAAGGAAGCTGATATAATACTTGCCACAGGCGGACCGGGTATGGTTAAGGCTGCATACTCCTCAGGAAAGCCGGCTATAGGCGTCGGACCGGGTAATGTACCTGCAATAATTGACGAAAGTGCCGATATAAAGACAGCTGTAAGTTCAATCATTGTTTCAAAGACATTTGACAACGGTATGATTTGTGCTTCCGAGCAGTCAGTAATCGTTTTAGATAAAATATACAACGAAGTTAAAAAAGAGTTTAGTCTCAGAGGAGCATACATGCTCAACAAGGAAGAAACTCAGAAGGTAAGAGAAGTTATATTGATTAACGGAGCATTAAACGCTAAAATCGTTGGTCAGTCAGCTCACAATATTGCAAAACTGGCAGGCTTTGAAGTTCCTGTTGAAGCGAAGATATTGGTAGGAGAGGTTGAGTCAGTTGAATTGTCCGAAGCTTTCGCACACGAAAAGCTTTCACCTGTACTTGCAATGTACAAGGCAAAGAGCTTCGATGATGCTGTATTAAAGGCTGAAAGACTTATAGCAGACGGCGGTTTCGGTCATACTGCATCATTATATATTGATACTGTAAACAGCAAGGATAAACTTGATAAATTTACTGCAGCAATGAAGACATGCAGAATTGTTATAAATACACCATCAGCACAGGGTGGAATCGGAGACCTTTACAACTTCAAACTTGCTCCGTCACTCACTCTTGGTTGCGGTTCATGGGGCGGCAACTCCGTTTCTGAAAATGTCGGAGTAAAGCATCTGATTAATATTAAGACTGTTGCTGAGAGGAGAGAGAATATGCTGTGGTTCAGAGCGCCTGAAAAGGTTTATTTCAAGAAAGGATGCCTTGGTGTTGCACTAAAAGAACTCAAGACCGTAATGAATAAGCAAAGGGCATTCATAGTTACAGACTCATTCCTTTACAACAATGGATATACTAAAGCTGTTACAAATCTTTTGGATGATATGAATATCAAGCATCATACTTTCTTTGATGTAGCTCCTGACCCTACTCTTGCTTGTGCAAAGGTTGGTGCTGAAGCAATGAGAGATTTCAAGCCTGACGTTATCATAGCATTAGGCGGAGGTTCCGCAATGGATGCAGGTAAAATCATGTGGACAATGTATGAACATCCTGAAGTTGATTTCCAGGACCTCGCAATGAGATTTATGGATATCAGAAAAAGAGTATACACATTCCCTAAGATGGGCGAGAAGGCATACTTTGTTGCAATTCCTACATCAGCAGGAACAGGTTCAGAGGTAACACCGTTTGCTGTTATCACTGACGAACAGACAGGTGTAAAGTATCCTCTTGCAGACTATGAACTAATGCCAAAGATGGCAATAGTTGATGCAGACCTTATGATGAACATGCCTAAGGGCTTAACCTCAGCTTCCGGTATAGATGCATTGACACATGCCCTTGAAGCATATGCTTCAATGCTTTCAACAGACTATACAAAGGGTCTTGCTTTGCAGGCAACAAAGAGCATTTTTGAATACTTACCTTCAGCATATGAAAACGGTGCAAAAGATCCTATAGCAAGGGAAAAAATGGCTGACGCATCAACAATGGCCGGTATGGCATTTGCAAATGCCTTCCTGGGTGTTTGCCACTCAATGGCTCACAAGCTGGGAGCATTCCACCACCTGCCTCACGGTGTGGCAAATGCACTTTTGATTACTGAAGTTATGAAGTTCAACATAGCTGAAGCTCCTGTAAAGATGGGTGCGTTCTCACAGTATAAATATCCTGAAATACTAAAGAGATATGCTGAAATAGCATCCTTTATCGGAATTACAGGTTCCAGCGATGAAGACAAATTTAAGAAGCTTATAGTTAAAATAGATGAGTTAAAGGCAAAAGTAGGATTGCCAAAGACTATCAAGGAAGCAGGCGTGGATGAGAAAAAATTCCTTGCAACCTTGGATGAAATGGTTGAACAGGCATTCGATGATCAGTGCACAGGTGCCAACCCAAGATACCCACTTTTAAGTGAAATCAAGGATATGTACCTGAAAGTTTACTATGGCAAGTAAGAAAAACATCCTTATAATATAATTTGGTAGGCCGCATATAAATGTCAATCTTCAGTTGGCGTAACTATGCGGCTTGTTTTTTTATTAGTTCGATTTTAAATAACTATAATGCTATAATTATTTTAGACACAGTTACATATTTTGTAATTGGAGTATGAATTAAAGGGTATAAATATATTGGATATTCATACATGAGATATTGCATTAAGGAGGATTTCACCATATGAGTTTTAATTATTTTATTCCATCAAGAATACTTTTTGGTAAGGGTCAGCTCTCAGAGCTTCATAATCAGTCCTTGCCGGGGAAAAAAGCATTAATTGTCACATCAGCCGGAACGTCTGTGAAAAAGTACGGTTATCTGGGCAGACTGGAAGAGGAGCTAAAAAAGGCAAATGTTGAATTCATTCTATTTGATAAAATATTGCCAAACCCCATAAAGCCTCATGTTATGGAGGGAGCTAAACTTGCAAGGGAGAGTGGCTGCGACTTCATTATTGGTCTTGGAGGCGGTAGCAGTATTGATTCTGCAAAATCCATTGCTGTAATGGCTTCAAACGAAGGTGATTATTGGGATTATGTAGGCGGGGGTTCCGGCAAGGGTATGCCGGTTGCTGTTGACCCTTTGCCTGTAGTAGCTATTACAACTACTGCCGGTACGGGTACTGAAGCAGACCCGTGGACAGTTATAACAAATGACGAAACCAATGAAAAAATCGGTTTTGGCTATGATAAAACCTTCCCTGTATTGTCTATCGTTGACCCTGACCTCATGATGACAGTTCCTGCACATCTTACAGCGTATCAGGGGTTTGATGCACTGTTCCACAGCACAGAGGGCTATATTAATGTAGTTGCAAATGAAATGAGTGATATGTATGCCTTAAAGAGCATAGAGCTTTTAGGCAAATATCTTTCAAAAGCCGTAAATGACGGCTCCGATGAAGAGGCACGTGAAAAGGTTGCTTTGGCAAATACACTTGCGGGAATGGTTGAATCCACATCCGGCTGTACTTCAGAACACTCTTTGGAACATGCCATGAGTGCATTTCACCCGGATTTACCCCATGGAGCAGGACTTATTATGGTGAGCAGGGAGTACTATACATTTTTTGCGAAATCAGGTGCGTGCAGTCAGAGGATGATTGATATGGCTGTAGCCTTGGGTAAAAAAGATGCAAAGGAGCCTATGGATTTTGTAATAGCCCTCCTAGAGCTTCAAAAAGCTTGCGGTATGGACAATTTAAAAATGTCCGAATACGGTATTGAGAAAAGCGAAATGGAGGCTCTGGCGAAGAATGCAAGGCATACAATGGGTGGTTTGTTTGCTTGCGACCCGGTGAAGTTATCCGATAAAGATGTTGTTGAAATATACAATAAGTCTTATAAATAATTTGAAGGATTTTCATACAAAGGAGCCGCATAATCATGTCAATCCATAGTTGGCAGTATTATGCGGTTTGTTTTTAGCTGTTAAAAATTAAACTTGACCCTTAAATTCCAGTGATATAAAGTATTCAATAAGATATTTTTAAATGTTGTACAGTTATATTAATTAGTGGGGTGATATTATTTTTATAAAGAAAAAAATAAATTGGGAAAAGACGACTTTTTGGTTTGTCTTTGCCACATTGGTCATGTCAACGGGCTTCTCACTTGTGAATGTTATTACTGCACCTTCAAAGCCTGTTGTGGGGCAGGCTTTTGTCAAGCTTAGAAGCGACTACGTTCTTATGCTGATTCAGTGCATTATGGGTATGATTATTATGTTTCTTCCATCAATGTTAGAAAGAAAATGGAAAATAAATATTCCCGGGTTTATGCACATAGTCTTTGTATTTTTCTTGTATGCGGCCATATACTTAGGAGAGGTGAGAAGTTTTTACTATAAGATACCTCACTGGGATACGGTACTTCATACCTTCAGCGGTGCGATGATTGGTGCACTTGGATTTTCTATTGTAAAGCTTCTGAATGATTCAGAAAAGGTGCAAATAAATCTGAGCCCTTTGTTTGTTGCGGTTTTTGCCTTTTCCTTCGCTTTGGCAATAGGTGCATTGTGGGAAATATACGAGTTTGCTTTTGATAAACTGCTGGGGCTTAACATGCAGAAATTTGCTCATGAAGACGGAAGTCTTATGATGGGAAGAGCTGCTTTGGCAGATACTATGAAGGACTTAATAGTTGATTCCTTAGGGGCACTTGCCACCAGTATTACCGGATTTATTTCACTTAAATTTAAAAAAGGCTGGCTGGAAAAGTTCGAAGTAACCAGAAGCCGTAAGGCAAATATGTAGGGAAAAGTAGTTGTTTTTCTGTTTTAACACATATACTCCCGTATAAAATTGTATCAATGTTTGCTTTCATTGATACAATTTATACTGGCGTATAGTTAAAAAAGATAAAAATTAATTTATAGAAAGTATCCCGGATACTTTTCCTTTAGAACATCTGCATGTTCGAGACCGTTATAATGGTGCTTTTTAAGCAATGCATTACAGCCTGCTTTATCGCCCTCTTCAATTTTTGTCATAATGTCAAAATGCTCCTGGAATACCCTTTTCAGCATTTCAGGCTCATACATGGTCAAAAGTCTGAATCTGTTGTAGTGAATTCTTGTTGTACTTATAATATCCCAGATGGTTTCATGGTTTACCGCCTTGAATATAACCTTGTGAAAGTCATTATCAAGCTCCAGAAATTCTTCAATATTGCCTTCATTTTCAACTAAATCCTTCTGCAACCGTATATTCTTTTTTATTTCAGCAGGTAAATCCTTCATTCCGATGTCTATTATTTCACCCGCAATCTGACATTCAAGAAGGTTTCGCATATAAACGCTTTCCTTTACGTAGGATAGGTCTACAAGAGATACAAAGGTACCCTTCTGAGGATATATATCAATAAGCTTTTCGTAGGAAAGTCGTATAAAAACTTCTCTTACGGGGGTTCTGCTGACATTCAGCAGTTCGGATATTTCTGTCTCACTAATCATTTGACCGGGTTTATACTCAAGATTTAGTATTTTATTTTTAACTTCCATATAAATTACTTCTTTCAGCGGAAGTACATTTCTTTGAAATCTATTCATGTTACTCTCCTATGCACACTAAAACTTTAATGAACTCCTGTTCAATTTTAGCACAGTAAGCAACATGTTTACAATTTACAGCGGTAAGCTTTTAGTTGAACTAAAGAGTAATTGAATTAAAATTTAGTGGATTGACACTCAACTTGTATACTAGTATATTAATATATAAGGTTAAGTTATTCAATAATTTTTTGATGAGGTAATGTTATGGATAAAAATGAAGTATTGAAAAAGATTTGCGATTGCGGTGTTGTGGCTGTTGTTAGGGCTGATAGCGCTGAACAGGCTATGAAAATAGCAGATTCCTGTGTAGAAGCAGGAATAAGTGCTATTGAAATAACCTTTACGGTACATGGGGCGTTGGATGTAATTAAGAAGTTGGCAGAGTCCAACAAGGACAATAAGATTCTCATAGGGGCAGGCACTATTCTCGACCCTGAGACAGCCAGAGCAGCTATTCTTGCAGGAGCTCAGTTCGTTGTAAGCCCTTGCCTGAACAAAGAGGTGGTTCAGGTTTGTAACAGATATCAGATTGCTTGTATGCCCGGAGCTATGACTGTTAAAGAGGCTGTTGAGTGCATGGAAGCAGGTGCTGACATAGTAAAGGTATTCCCGGGAGAACTTTTTGGCCCTGCTATTATCAAAGCTTTCAGAGGCCCGTTGCCTCAGATTAAACTTATGCCTACCGGAGGAGTGAACCTTGAAAACACGGCAGAATGGATAAAAGCCGGAAGTGTTGCAGTTGGAGTCGGCGGAAATTTAACTGCCGGAGCTAAAAAAGGTGACTATGAGTCTATTGTTACTATTGGAAAGCAGTTTATTGAAAAGGTAAAGCAGGCCAGAGCCTGATAGTGACTTTACAGCAAATAAGGAGGCCGTTATGTCTATTCTGAACTTAAAACCTGAAGGAAGTTATACATATGATTGCATTTCTCTTGGTGAAGTAATGCTAAGACTTGACCCGGGAGATGGAAGGATAAGAAACAGCAGAGAATTCAAAGCTTGGGAAGGTGGGGGTGAATACAATGTATCCCGCGGGCTTCGCAAGTGCTTTGGAATGAAATGTGCGGTTGTTACTGCTTTTGCCGATAATGATATCGGAAAGCTTATTGAAGATATGATTTTGCAGGGCGGAGTTGATACCTCTCTCATTAAATGGATACCTTTTGACGGTATAGGC